>CAXNHL010000086.1:0-5867 GCA_964202105.1 Opitutales bacterium
TACTATGCTCAGGCGAGCCGGGTTGTCCAGAGGCTCGCCCGTCATAGTCCGCAAAATAATAATCCTGCGATTTGCGGGCAAAAAGAAGGGCTCCCCGGTCGGGGAGCCCTGGGGGGCGTCGGCCGGGGGGCCGGTCAGCGGGTCTTGGCCGCCACCGGGATGCGCATCCCGTAGAAGCTCCGGTAGACGAAGAAGAGGGCCACCAGGAAGATCGCTCCGCCCAGCAGCAGCTTCGGGCCGGATTCCATCTTCACGGCGATCTCCACGGCGAGCAGGCCGAAGAGCGTCGTGAACTTGATGACCGGGTTGAGCGAGACGGACGACGTGTCCTTGAAGGGATCACCGACCGTGTCGCCCACGACCGTGGCTTCGTGCAGTTTGGTCCCCTTGGCCTTGAGGTCGACTTCGACGATCTTCTTCGCGTTGTCCCAGGCGCCGCCGGCGTTGGCCATGAAGATCGCCTGGAAGAGCCCGAAGAACGCCATGCCCACCAGATAGCCGATGAAGAAGAACGGGTCGAAGAGCGCCAGCGACAGCGAGAAGCAGAAGATGACGATGAAGATGTTCGTCATCCCCATCTGGGCGTATTGCGTGCAGATGCGGACCACCTCCTTGGAGGACTCCGTCGTCGCCGTGGTCACGTCGAGCTTCATGTTCTCCTTGATGTAGACCACCGCGCGGTAGGCGCCGGTGACGACGGCCTGCATCGAGGCGCCGGTGAACCAGTAGATCACCGCCCCGCCCATGAGCAGGCCCATCAGGGCCTCCGGGTGCACCAGCGAGAGCTTCTCGAGCACGTTGAAATTCGCGTCCAGCGCGCGGTAGTGTTCCTGGAGCATCATGATGATGCCGAAGACCATCGTGGTCGCGCCGACGACGGCGGTGCCGATGAGCACCGGCTTGGCCGTGGCCTTGAAGGTGTTGCCGGCGCCGTCACCCTTCTCGAGCTGGTGCTTGGCGCCTTCGAAGTCGGGGCGGAAGCCGAAGTCGCGTTCGAGCTCGGCGGCGATGCCGGGCTGCTTCTCGATCTGCGAGAGCTCATAGACCGACTGGGCGTTGTCGGTCACCGGGCCGAACGAGTCGACCGCGATGGTCACCGGGCCCATCCCGAGGAAGCCGAAGGCCACGAGGCCGAAGGCGAAGATCGGGGCGGCGAAGGCGAACTGCGCCGGCATCAGCGCGGCGACGGCGCCGTGCGTGGAGAGCAGGTAGGCGCCGAACATCAGGCCCAGGATGCAGAGGCCGGTCCAGAAGGCCGAGTAGTTGCCGGCGACGAGGCCCGAGAGGATGTTGAGCGAAGCGCCGCCTTGGTCGGACGAGGTGACGACCTCCTTCACGTGGCGGCTCTCGGTCGAGGTGAACACCTTGGTGAACTCCGGGATGAGCGCGCCGGCGAGCGTGCCGAGCGAGATGATCGTCGACAGCACCCACCAGAGGCCGCCGCCTTCCGCGGCGAGGAGGAAGTAGCTGGCGAGGTAGGTGATCGCGATCGAGACCAGCGAGCTGATCCAGACGAGGTTGGTGAGCGGCTGCTCCAGGTTGAAGTCCTTGGCCCGGCCCCAGACGGCGTGGCTCACGGCGTCGTTGATCCAGTAGCTGAGCAGCGAGGTCAGGACCATCAGGATGCGCATGGCGAAGAGCCAGATGATGAGCGTGGCGCAGAGGGCGGGCTTGGCGGCGAGCGCCAGGGCGAGGAACGCGATGAGCGCCACGCCGGTCACGCCGTAGGTCTCGAAGCCGTCGGCGGTCGGGCCGACGGAGTCGCCGGCGTTGTCGCCCGTGCAGTCGGCGATGACGCCGGGGTTGCGGGGGTCGTCCTCGGGCAGCTTGAAGTCGATCTTCATCAGGTCGGCGCCGATGTCGGCGATCTTGGTGAAGATGCCCCCGCAGATGCGCAGCGCCGAGGCGCCGAGCGATTCGCCGATGGCGAAGCCGATGAAGCACGGACCCGCGAGCTCCTTCGGCAGGAACAGGAGGATCCCGATCATGAAGAAGAGCTCGATCGCGACGAGGAGCAGGCCCACGCTCATGCCGGACTTGAGCGGGATGAGCAGCGTGGCGAGCGGGTTGCCGCGCAGGGCGGAGAACGCGGCGCGGGAGTTGGCGACGGTATTGATGCGGATGCCGAACCAGGCGACGCCGTAGCTGCCGAGGATGCCGAGCACCGAGGCGGCGAGGATCACCGCGACGTCGGCGAGGCCCTTGTGTTCGAGGCCCGCGAAGTAGTAGGTCATGCAGCCCGCGATGAGCACCCAGAGGCCGGCGAGGAACTTGCCCTGCTGCCAGAGGTAGGTCTTGCAGGTCTCCCAGATGATGTCGGAGACCGCCGCCATGGAGCGGTGCACGGGCAGGGCGCGCGTCTGCAGGTATTGCCACCACCCGTAGGCGGTCGCGAGGGCGCAGACGACCAGGCCGAGCCAGAGGATCTGGTGGCCGGTGAGCGCGCCGCCGAGGAACGACGTCTGCCCGAGGTCGGGGATTCGGATGTCCGCTTCGCCGGCGTGGGCGAGGGCGGGGAGGAACGGCAGCGAGGCCGCCGTGAGTTTCTTCACGCAGTTCATGGGGAGGGTATTGGGGTTCGGCCGCGGGGTGCGGCCATGGGCTGATTGATGCTGATTATCCGCCCGCGAGCGAGGGGAAACTCCCGGTCGCCGCCGTCATTTGTAATCGTTTACAGGGTCGCTCAGTCCAAGAGGTGCGTCCGCAGGAAGAGGATCGTCGCCGCGAACTGGTAGTCGGCGTTGGCCTTTTTGACGAACCCGTGCCCCTCGTCCTTGGCCATCACGTACCAGACCGTGCCGCCCTGGGCCTTGACCGCGTCGCGCATGCGTTCGGCCTCGGTGACCGGTACGCGGGGGTCGTTGCGCCCCTGGACGATGAGCAGCGGGTCACGGATGCGGTCGGCGTGGTTCGCCGGCGAGAGGCTGTCCAGGAACGCCTTGATCTCGGGCTTCCGTTCGTCGCCATACTCCAGTCGGCGGGCGCCGCGCCGGTAGTCGGAGGTGTCCCGGAGGAAGGTCGCGAAGTTCGCGATGCCGACGTTGTCCACGCCGCAGCGGAAGCGGTCGGGGTAGTTGACCAGGCAGGCCAGGCTCATGAAGCCGCCGTAGCTGCCGCCGTAGGCCGCCACCCGGCCGGCGTCGAGCCGGTCGGAGCGCGCGACCCAGTCGAGGATCGCGGCGACGTCCTTGACCGCGTCGCCGCGGCGTACGCCGTCGTCCAACGCGAGGTATTTCCGGCCATACCCCGTCGACCCGCGGATGTTCGGATAGACCAGCGCGACGCCGAGCTCGTTGAGGTAGTAGTGGAAGCTGCCGCGGTAGCCCGGGCGCGACTGGCCTTCGGGGCCGCCGTGGAAGATCATCAGCACCGGACGGCGGCCCGGGAACTTCTTCGCGTCGGGATGATAGACCAGCGCCGGGACACTGAGGCCGTCGAAGCTCGGCACGCGCGTGATGACCGGATCGGGGCTGGGGATCGCCACCTTCGGCTTCGTGGTGCGGTTCGTCCAGCGCGTCACCGCCCCGCTGTCGAGGTCGGCCGACCAGGCGTCGCTCGCGGAGTCCTCGCTGTTCAAGGAGAAGCCGACCTCATGGCTGTCGGGGCGGAATTGCAGGCCGCTGAGCACGCCTGCCTTGAGCTTGGGCGCGGGCAGGGTCCGGCCGGCCGTCAGGTCCCAGCAGCGGAGCTCGGAGAAGCCTTCGACGTTGAACGCGACGACGAGTCGGGCGCCGTCGGCGGACACCGCGAGCTCCTCGCCGTCCCAGTCCGGCCCGCCGGCGAGCCGGCGGGCTTCGCCGGTGCGCAGGTCGAGCCGGACCGGTCCGAGGAAGTCCGCGCCGAAGTCGGCGAGCGCGACGACCGACCGGCCGCCTTCGGCGAACGCCGCGGCGCCGAAATAATGGCGCCCCGTCTTGGGCGAGACCTGCGTCTTCGTCGTCGAAGCCACGTCCATCGTCCAGAGGCTCGCCTCCGCCTGGCCGAGCGACCGGCGCAGCAGGAGCAGGTCGCCGTCCGGCGACCACTCGACCGGAGCCCAGCCGGTCGAGGTCCCCGTGTGCACGACGCGTTCCGCGTAAGGCGGCCGGGCCTCGACGACGACGATGTCGCTATCCTTCCCGTTGCGGCGGTTGGTCGCGTAGGCGATCCGACGGCCGTCGGGCGACCAGCAGGCCGCGATATTGCGCGCAGTCCCGGCGGTGAGCCGGGCGGGCTGCGCCCGCGGGTCGGCGACGTCCTTCAGGTAGAGCTGGTAGTTCTCGTCGCCGCCGACGTCGGCGGCGTACAGCAGGAGCGTCCCGCCCGGCTGCATCCGTCCGCTCTTCACCGGTTCGACGCCGCCGGTCAGCGGGACGCGTCTCGCGAGGGGCGCATCCATCAGGTGCAGGTGCGAGGCGTCGCCGACGCGGGTCGTCACGAGCGCGGCGCGGCGCGTCGCGTGCCACCCGCGGAAGCCCGCGCCCCCGAGGTTGAGGTAGGGCGACAGTTCGGCGGCGAGCGCGGCCGGGACGGGCGGCACGCCTTCGGCGACGATGTTCGGCGGCGGCGGGGTGCTCGGCGCGACGCAGCCGGCGAGCAGGCAGAGGAAAGCGGAGCAGAGGGAGGGGCGGCCCATGTCTTATCTTTATTAAGACAGGCCGTCCGTCCAACCCCATAAGCGGCTCGACCTCCGGCGGCGGATGGCTACCTCGGATGGCATGCCCCGCCTACCCCTGCTGGCCTGCCTCCTGCCCCTCGCCCTCTTTGCGGCGTCCGAACCTTATCCCGTGAGCCCCGCCGCCGCGCCCGTACCGCACCCCGCGGCGGACGCCCCGGGCTTCGTGCCGCTCTTCAACGGGCAGGACCTCGCCGGCTGGAAGACCAAGGGCAACTGGGTCTACGACACCGACGGCACCGTCACGCTGAAGCCTCGCGCCGGCGAGACCGGCTGGAAGCGTTTCGACGCCTATATCTTCTCCGAGCGCAAGTATCGCGACTTCGTCCTCGACCTCGAATTCAAGTTCGAGCCCACCGGCAACTCCGGCGTCTTCTTCTGCGTCGCCGATCCGCTCGATCCCGTCGCGAAGGGCATCGAGCTCCAGATCCTCGACACGCACGGCCTCGCCAAGCCTGGTCATCATGATTGCGGCGGCATCATCCGCGCGATGGCCGCGGCCAAGAACATGGTGAAGCCCGCCGGCGAATGGAACCGCTACACGCTCACGCTCAAGGACCGCCGTCTCACCGTCGATTTCAACGGCGAACGCACCATCGTGCTCGACCTCGCCGCTTCCCCGATGAAGGACCGCCCGGTCGAAGGCCACGTCGGTTTCCAGGACGAAGCCAAGCGCGTCTGGTACCGCAACGTGCGGATCAAGGAGCTGCGCTGATCAGCGGCGCAGCCAGCGGCGGGCGACCAGCCAGAGCAGCACCGGCACGACCACGCTGAGCGCCAGCGCCCAGGCGGGTTCGCTCTGGCCGAGCGCGCCGATGGCCGCGAACAGGAAGCCCGTCGGCACGCCGCCGCAGAGCAGCGCGAGGAGGAACGTCCGGAAGGGCATGCGGTGCAGGCCGGCCAGGCACGCGATCGCTTCGGGGAGGATCGGGATGCAGCGCGAGCCCGCGACCAGCCAGGCGCCGCCGTCCGCGAAGAGTTTCTCACCGGACGCCAGCGCGTCGGCGCCGGCGAGACGCACGGCGAGCGGTCGGCCCAGCCAGCGGCTGAGGCCATAGGCGAGCAGGCCGGCCACGACCGTGCCGGCCGCGGCGTAGAGGCCGCCGACGAGCGTGCCGTAGGCGAGGCCGAGCGCGGACATCACCAGCGTGCTCGGAATCGGCAGCAGGAGATCGGCGACGAGGAGGCCGGCGCCGGCGAGACCACCGGCCGC
>CAXNHL010000087.1:0-5840 GCA_964202105.1 Opitutales bacterium
AGCTCGTCGTCGGGCATCGAGCCCCAGAGGAAATAGCTGAGGCGCGAAGCCAGGGCGAACTCGCTGACCGGATGAGCGTCCTTGGCCGTCGGAGCGTCGTCCTGTTCGGCGCGGAAGATGAATTTCGGCGAAGCCAGCACGACCGCGATCATCGCCTGCGCGCCGGCTTCCCAGTTGCCGCCGTTCTTCTCGCCCTCGAGCCAGACCTTCACGTAGCGGTTGATCTCGGCGGGCGTGGCCGGGCGGCGGAACGCGCGGCTGACGAAGGAATTGGCGACGAGGCGGGCGCGGGCTTCGCCGGTCGCCGTGCCGACGACGACGGCCAGGCGGCGCTGGAGTTCGGTGCGCGTGTCGGTCGGGCCGAGCAGGCGTAGGCGCAGGCCGGAGAGCGTGCGGTTGTTGCCCGCGATCTTCGTGGGCGGGTTGAGCCACTTCAGCGTGAACTCGTGCTGGCCGGCGGTGAGCGTGACCTTCGCTTCGGCCACCTCGGTCTTCTTCACGTTCTTGAACTGGTAGGTCCCGACCTCGCGGCCGTCGACGAGGAAGGCCACCTTCGGGGGCGGATCGCCGGACGCGCCCGTCGAGCGGAGCGCGACCGAGATCACGTAGTCGCCATCGCGCGAGGCTTCCATCGGACCCACGAGATAAGGGGCCGGATCGAAATAGCGCTGCTGGCTGTCGCGCTTGCCGCGGGGCGACATGTCCATCATCGCGAGACCCGTGCCTTCGAGCTCGGTCGGCTTGGCCGGCATCGCCTTGGCGGCGATCGCTTCGCCCACGGAGAGGAACCGCTCCAGGTGGACCGGTGAGAACGTCAGCACGTCGCCGATGTTATCGAAGCCGTAGCCCGTGTCGTCGGCCGGGAAATCGGCGGAGAAATTCTCGTCGAGGAAGCAGAGGTCGCGGATCGTATGATTGAACTCCGCGCGATTGAGACGGCGGATGGTCACGTCGCCTGGGTCGGGCTTCGACTTCGCGATGGCGGCGGCGAGCAGCTTATGGACGGACGTCTGGAGCGCTTCGACCTCGGCGGGGGACGGTCGGGTCTTCTTCTTCGCCGGGGGCATCTCGCCGGAGGTGACCTGGTTGACCACTTCGCGCCAGACGCGCTGATCGCGGAAGAAGCGGGCGTCGTCCTTGAAGGCTTCGAGATTGAGGTGGCCCTTCGCGAGTTCGGCGTCGTGGCAATCGTAGCAATACTTGTTCAGGAACGGCACGATGTCCTTCTGGAAGTCCTGGGCGATGGCCGGGGCTACGGAGGCGCAGACGACCGCCCTGAAGACCGCGAAAGTCAGGGTCGGCCGGACCATGCGGAAGGCCAAGGGCAGCATCTAGCAAACAGACAAAACCAGCCGGGTAAGGTTGCAAACCAAAGGCCTAATCCGTCAAAAAACTGTCAAAAGGGCATAAAAGTTATAAATCGTTGGTCTACAGTTGTTTGTATTTAATAACGGAGGCTTTGAGGGCTTTTCGGCCCGCCGAACGAGCAAAGCCCCTCATGAAACCCCAATATACCTCGATTCGAGGCCTATTACCCGCCAAGATGCGCGACTAAATTGGCAACCTAAGCCTCGGCTTGGTGTTTCAAGATTACCCCCCCCTCACCCCTTCATAAGATGCGCCCCTTTACCCGACCCACCACAGCCCTGCTCATGGCAGCGATCATGGGCGGCCTGCCGGCGTTCGCTTTGGACCTCGAAGGCCTGGCCAAGAATTCGCCGTTCGGTGGCACCGGCGCGGCGACCGGACCGGGCGCGGCCCCGAGTACCTTGGAGTTCCGCGGCATGTACCGCGAAGAAGGCATCAACTACTACAGCATCTATAATACCCTGACCAAGCAGTCGAGCTGGGTGGCCGAAGGCGAAGCCGCTTCGACGAACGTCCCCGTCGTCGTCAAAGGCTTCGACGCCGTGAACGAGACCCTCACCGTCGACAACGGCGGCCAGCCCCAGCAGATGGCGCTGCACCAGGCCGTCGTCGTGACTTACAAAGGACCGAGCCCGGCGCAGCTCGCGGCCGTCTCGGCCGCGGTGGCGGCTCCGTCGACGACCATCGGCGGCGGCTCGAACGGCGGCATGCCGCAGAACCTCACGCCGGAGCAGGTCGAAGCCTTCCGCCAGCAGATGCGCGATCGCTTCAGCAAGGGCCGCGGACCCGACGGCGCGACCGACGGCCGTACGCGCGGCGACGCCCCGACGACCAGCAAGACGCCGAAGAACACCGCGCCGGCCCCGACCACCCCCAAGCCCCCGAAGACCCCCAAGGTCCGCTGATCCCTTTTCATCCTCCATGACCACCGTCCAGAAAACCACCGCCCGCCGTCTGCGCAAGGGCTTCACCCTGCTCGAGATCCTGATCGCCGTCGCGATCGTCGGCATGCTCGTCGGCCTCGCCGTCACGAACACCGACAAGATCCTCGGCCAGAGCCAGGAAGGCGTCGCCAAGCTCTTCGTCAACGAATCGCTCAAGACCTCGCTCGTCCGTTACCGCATCGACCTCGGCGACTACCCGTCGACCGAAGAAGGCATCAAGGCCCTCATCAGCGCGCCGGAAGGCAAGTCGGACAAGTGGCGCGGACCTTACATGGACGCCAAGGGCGGGCGCTCGCCGCTCGACCCGTGGAACCAGGAATACCAGTACCGCTACCCGGGTACCAAGAACACCGAGAGCTACGACCTGTTCTCGTCGGGCCGCGACAAGAAGCCGGACACCGAAGACGACATCGGCAACTGGTGAAGTCGGCCCCGCAGCATCGATCCGGCCAGCCGGAGCGCCGCGGCTTCACCTTGCTGGAGACGCTGCTCGTCCTCGGCCTGATCAGCATGCTGGCGGCCGTGCTCGTGGGCGGATCGGCGCAGCTCCTCAAGGGCACCGCGCGTTCGGACCCGGAGGACGCGCTCATGGCGCTGCTGCAGACCCTGCGCCGGCAGGCCGTCGAGCGCGGCCAGGTCGTGGAACTCTTCCCCGCGGAGTCAGCCGACGAAGACGGGCCTGACTTCACGTGGGCGTTCGAGAACGCCGCGGAGGACGCCGCTCCGCACGAGGAGAAACTGCCCAAGGCCGAAGGCGTCGCCGTCAAGATCCTCGCGCCCGAGACCACCGGCGCGATCCTGCTCGGCGGCGTGGCTTCGGAAGAAGCGCTCGCGCGCCTGCGCTTCTATCCGGACGGCACGTGCGACCGCGTGCGCCTGGACATCCGCCGCAACGAAGACCGCCGGCTCGTGCCCATCGACCCCCTCACCTGCGCGCCCTTGCCGGCCATCGACGCCAAATGAGACGCCGCGGCTTCACCCTCATCGAAGTGCTCATGAGCCTCGCGATCTTCGCGTTGGCGGCCGTGAGCCTGGGCGCCGCGTATTCGAACGTCCTCATGAGCCGCCTCGCCCTCAAGCAGGACGAACAGCGGCTCGACGACCAGGCCCGCTGCCGCGCGGCGCTGCTCGAGACCCCGGGCTTCGACGACGTCGAAGCCGGCGGCGAGATCAACCTGCCGGGTGGCCGCAAGGCGAGCTGGCAGGGCAAGATCGAGGCCACCTCGGTCAGCGACCTCTTCGCCGTGCAGCTGACGGCGGAGATCGAACCGCCGGACGGCGGCGAAGCCGAAGAATTCACCGAGACGCGCATGCTCCTGCGGCCCACGTGGTCGATCCCCGCGGACCGGCAGAAGATCCGCGACGAAGTGCGCCAGCGTCTCCTGCAGGAACGCGGCTACAAGGAAGCCGACGGCAACTCCGCCTTCATCAGCTCGCCGACGCGCGGCAAGAAACTCGTCCCGACCAACCCCGGCACCAAGGGCGCGGCCGCGCGGCCGCCCGCCTCGACCGCGCCAGGTGGCAAAGGCGCGCCCAGCAGAGGCGCGCCGCCGGCCCGCGCACCCGCTCCCGCCCCGGCTCCGGCGCCGCGTCCCGCCCAATGAGCCGCGCCACACACCATCGCGGCTTCTCGCTGCTCGAGATGCTCGTCTCGCTCGCCTTGCTCGGGATCCTGATGGTCACGCTCAACACCTTCCTGTTCTCGATGAGCGAGCTCTGGGGCGGGGGGCGGGACAAGCGTCTCTTCGACCAGCATACGCGCGCCGCGACGGCGCTCGTGAAGCGGGCCTTCGCGGAAGCGACCCTCGGACCCGGCGCCTCGGGCGTCGCGCTCAAGGACGTGGACAACGGCGCCGGCACGACCGAGCCGCGCCTCGGCTTCCTGCTGCCGGACGCCGGCCGCCTGGCGGACTGGCCGGAAGCGCCGCTGCCCGACGTGGACTTCACCCTGTACGTGGAAGAAGGCCGCGGCCTCGTGTTCCAATGGCAATCGCGCCTCGAGCTCGAGCGCGACATCACCGACCGGCATGAGACCGTGATCAGCCCCTTCGTGACCGGCCTGAAGTTCGAATACTACGACCCCGAACTCAAGGAATGGTCCATCGAGGACGAGCCCGTGCAGGAGCCGGCGAGCACCGCCTGGCGGAAGCCCGCGCGCGTGCATTTCGTCTTCGAGCGCGGCTCGCTCAAGTCCACCAAGGTCCTCGACCTCCCCATCAAGCGCTCCGGCGCCACCGCGCCATGAAGCGTCGCCGCGGCTCCGTCATCATCGTCGTCCTCGTGCTCATCACGCTGGCCTCGCTGCTCCTCGCCCGGTTCATGGAGGACAATTCGCTCGAGCTCTCGATGGCCACGCACGAAGCGGACCGCCGACGCCTGCGGGCGGACGCGCAGAGCGAGCTCGAGCTCGCCTTGGCGGTCATCGCCGAGATCCGTTCGATCGACCTCAACAAGATCCACGCGCCTTCGCAGGGCTTCGACGACCCGCACGCCTACGCCGGCTTCCCGCCGCGCGACGGGCTCCAGGTGCAGTTCGACTACGAGGACGAATCGGCCAAGCTGCCGCTCAGCGTCCTGACCAAGAACGACCTCATCCAGCTGCTCTACTCCCTCGGCATGGAACAGCGCGATGCCGAGCGCGTCGCCGACGCCATCGTCGCGTGGCAGAGCAAGTCCTACGAATCGCTCGAGGAAGAGGCCTCCGACGCCGCCTACCAGCGTGCCACGCTCTCGTTCCGTCCCGCGCGCCGCCCGATCCGGAGCTTCGAGGAGTTCCGCAACATCGGCGTCGCCAAGGAACTGTTCTTCGACGAACGCGGCCGGCCCACGCCGATCTTCCAGGCCTTCAAGGCGTGCGTCAGCCTCTACACGTTCCCGCAGGCCAACATCAACACCGCGTCGGACGCCGTGCTCCTCTCCCAAGGCTTGGACGAGAACCAGCTGGCCCTCATCCGCGAACGGCAGAATGAGATCGGCCGGCGTATCGTGGGGACCCCGCCGTATTTCCGGGTCGCCGACGAAGTCCGCCAGCTCATCGGCGGGGGCGCCAACCTGCAGAAGTTCGACGACGAGATCATCCTCATGTGGGTGCGGGTGACCGTGAAGGAAGGCCTGTCCAAGTGCCGCGTCAGCGCGCTGGTCGCCATCCGGGAGGACGTCGCCTACCCCAGCGCGGCCGCCAATCCCGACACCAATCCCGACCTCGGCCTGACCGGCCGGGCCCCCACGGTCACGATTCCACGAACGACGGGAACCTCGACAGCCGCCCCGCGGTCCACTACGAGAACACCCACCCCTTACCTCACCCCCGGCATCGAACCGCCCGTCAACCTGGGCAAGTCGACCATGAGCGGCCGCGTCGCCAGCAACACGATCGCCTACCCCTTCCAGGTCCTCGCCTGGGAGGAAGACAACGGGGCTCCGCCCGAACCGAAGCCTCTCGCCGACAACTCTGACCCCGCGGCCCCGCCGCCCCCCACCAAATGACCACTCCCCTCCAGCGCATGTTCCAAGGCGCCCACACCCAGG
>CAXNHL010000088.1:0-5791 GCA_964202105.1 Opitutales bacterium
CGCCAGACCGCCAGGAAGCTGATCGTGCTTTCGGCGGCATTGCCTTTCACGACCGCCTTCACGTCGAATCGTCCGGCCATGAGGGCGATGCCGGGGGCCGGGAATGTCACGGTACGCTCGTGGAAATCGTATTTCAGATACTTGGCTGAGCCGTCGAGCAAGGAGTCGATCAGCGATGCCTTGGTGTCGACCTGCCCGTTGGAGTGCGTGTAGCGAAGGTCGGGCGAGAGCACGGCTTCGAGCTTCTCGCGGGTCGGCGCGAGCATGGCGGCGACGCGAGCGTCGTTCGCCGCGTGTACGCGGGCGAGCTCGGGATGTTCAGCCGCCGAGCAGGTGAGGACGGCGAGCAGGGCGAGGAGGAGGTGACGCATAAGGAATCTTAATAAAGAACCAGGAACAAAGAACGAGTTTGTTTACAGGTATTATACCTTAACGGCAGTGACAATACTCCGATCACACGCCGTGTCCTGATGGCGGATGTCGCCGAAGCCGGCTTCGGTCAGGAGCTTGCGCATCTCGCCGGTGCCGTAGCAGCGGCCTTCGGTGACGCTCATCAAGAGGGCAGAGTAGGCCGCCACGGGCGCCGGGCCGGTCTTGTCGTCGTTCAGGTGGGCGTCGTGCACGATGAGCAGTCCGCCCTTGGGCAGGGCCTTGGCCGAGGCGGCCAGCAGGAAGCGCACCTTGTCGGTGTCCCAGTCATGCAGCACGTTGGAGAATAGGTGGACGTCGTAGCCGGCGGGCAGCGCCTCGGTGAACATGTCCCCGGCCGTGACGTCGACCCGATCCTGGAAGCCGCGCTTGGCGATCATCTTGCGGGTGATGCCGTCGACTGGCGCCCGTTCGAAGACCGTGGCGCTGAGCTTGGGGTGATTGGCGACGAGCGCGCAGGCGTAGATGCCCGAGCCTCCTGCGATATCGAGCAGGCGCGTGCGCGCGCCGATCGGGGAGGCCTTGGCCATGGCGGGTCCGAGGGTGAAGCCGCGGGAATCCATCGCCGCGGTGAAGCTCGTGGCGAACGCATCGGTGAGCATCGCTTCGCTCCACGGTTTCTCGTCCTTGTAGCTGCCCCAGTTGGCCGGCTTGTCGGTCTTGAGGATGACGATGAAGTCCTTCACTACCGGCCGGTCCTTGAGCGAGGCATAGTAGGCACCCAAGAAGGTGGCGGACGTGCTGACGAGGTGCTCCTGGCCGAGGGGGGTGACGGAGTAGACTCCGTCCTTCAGCGCGAGGAAGCCATTGGCGGCGAAGAGCGTGAGCATCACGTCCGTCGGCCGGCGGTGCGTGCCGAGGTCGCGGCAGACGGAGTCGAGATCCGCCGGCTTCGCGGCGAGCTTGGTGAAGAGGTCGAACTCCGTGATCGCGGCGGCGATCAGGTCGACGGCGTAAAGCCCGTCACGGAAGCGGTAGATTTCCAGCGGGTCGTGCGCGGGCGCACGGGTGAGGTCAAGCGGGGCGGACATGAGCAAGGGCTGCACGATGACAGCCCTTGCGGAGAAAACCACCCGTTTTCTTCGGCTTACTTGGCCTTTTTCTTTTTGCCGGCCTTCTTCTTGGCGCCCTCTTCGCCATCGGCGGCGGGTTTATCGGCGAAGTCAGGGATCTTGAAGTCGATGGCCTTGGCCTGCTTGGCGTATTCCGCTTCCAGCTGCTTGCGCAGGTCGGCGTAGGCGGGGTCGGCGGCGAGGTTCTTCAGTTCATAGGGGTCGGCCTTGAGGTCGAAGACTTCGGTCCATTCGTCATGCCCGGGATACTTGATCAGTTTGGCGTCGGAGGTACGGACGGCGGTCGTGAGCGGCGAGCCGAAGCCCTTTTCGTAGAAGTAGCAGTAGAAGAAGCTCTCGCGCCAGTCGGCGGACTTCTCTTCCAGGAGGGGCTTCCAGCTGCGTCCGTGCATGGCGGCGGGCACCGGCTGGCCGGCCAGGTCGAGGAAGGTCGCGGCAGGGTCGATGTTGAGGACCATGCGGTCGTCGGTGCGGCCAGCCTTCACCGCGCGCGGATAGCGTACGAGCATCGGGATGCGCAGCGCTTCCTCGTAGGCGGTCCGCTTGTCGCCGAGATTGTGTTCGCCGAGGTAGTAGCCGTTATCGCTCGAGAAGACGAAGACCGTATCCTCGGTCAGGCCCTGTTCTTCGAGCGTCCTGAGCAGCTTGCCCACGTTATCATCGACCGCGTTGATGCCCCGGAACATGCCGAGGTTGGTCGGGACTTCCTTGGCGTCGGTCTGCTTGCCTTTGGCGCCGTTCGGGCCGGCCGGCGCATAGATCGCGGGCACGCCGTAATTCGGCACATTGCGGGCCAGCGCGCCGTCGTAGGCCTTTTCATGGCGGGGCGGGGGCGTGAACGGCCCATGGCAGGTCTTGAGGCCGAGGATCATCAGGAACGGCTTGTCCTTATTGGCCTTGATGAAGTTCGCCGCATACTCGGTGGTCACGTCGTCGACGAAGCCCTTGCTCGGGGTCTTGACGCCGTCGATCTCGACGGGGCAGTCGAAGTAGACGCCCTGGCCGACGAAGCTGACCGAGGTGTCGAAGCCGGGGCGCTTGCCCGATTGGTTGCCATGATGCCACTTGCCGAAATACCCGGAGACATAGCCGGCGGGACGGAGCAGGGCGGCGAGGGACAGGTTGCCTTCCGGGTGCGGCGTGTGGTTGTTCGTCACGCCGTTGACGTGGCCGTATTGGCCGGTGACGAGCGAGGCGCGTGACGGGGCGCAGAGCGAATTCACCACGAAGGCGTTGCGGAAACGGAGCCCCTCGTTGGCGAGGCGGTCGAGGTGCGGCGTCTTGAGCCAAGGGAAGCGACCTTTCTCGCCCTGTTCCTTCTGGACGACCCCGAGCGCGTCCCAGCGCTGGTCGTCAGTGAAGACGTAGACGAAGTTCGGCTTGCGGTCCGCGGCGGACGCGAGGGACGCGAGGCCGGCGAGGAGGAGCAGGGTGAAGTTTTTCATAAGAGGGTTATTTGGTCTTACCTTTGCCCTTGGCGGCGGGGGCGGGCGCGGGAATCGGGGCCCAGTCGTCGGTACGGAAGGGGGAAGCGGGCAGGTCGGCGGAGTTGACGAGGTTCGTTTCCGGGAAATCCAGCCACGCATAACGCAGGGCGACCGGTGCGGCGACTTCCGGGCTGGTCACGATGAGCTTCGCGCCTTCGATCCGGGCGGTCGCCGGCTTCCACTGCTTGTCCGCTCCGGCGAGCTGGAAGCCCTTCACGGGGCCGCCGTCGCGGGTCTTGAGGCCTTCGGCATGGGCGAGGGCGACGATGACCTCGGCGCCCTTGATCTCGTGTCCGGACGGCAGCGGGCCGCTCGTGGCGGCGACCTTGCGGCCATAGACCGTGCCGAGCGCCCACAGCGAGAGGCGTCGGCCGACTTCCTGTTTGTTCTTCGGATGGATGTCCTTGGCTTCGCCGATATCGATGGTCACGGCCATGCCGGTCTTCGGCAGGGAGAGGGTCTTCAGCATCGACTCGCGCATCAGGGGCCAGCCTTCGCCCGGACGGGTGAAGTTAGGCAACTGCACCCACGCGAAGGGGAGTTCTTCGCCCCAGCGGGCGCGCCAGTCGGTGACGAGCGCGCTGAGCTGATGGACGTAGAGCGGGGCGCGGGTGTCGGAAGAATTCGCTTCGCCCTGATACCAGAGCATGCCCTTCACGGTGAACGGGACGAGCGGGGCGACCTTGCCGTTGAACAGCTGGCCGTAAGTACCTTTGCGTTCACTGACTTCGGCGGCGTTACGCGGCGGGCGGGGCGCCTTCGTGCCTTCGGCCACGGCCTTGGCCTTGGCGGCCTTGAATTTCTTGAGTTCGGCAGCGTAGTCGGCTTTCGCTTTTTCGGGGTCGATCTTCGGGGTGGCGGCGCTTTGGGCTTCCAGGGCGGCCTTGAGCGCGGGCTTGGACTCTTGGACTTCCGGGGCGATCCAGGCTTCGATCGGGGTGCCGCCAACCGAGGTGTTGATCAGGCCGATCGGTACGCCGATCTCCCGGTGGATCTCGCGGCCGAAGAAGTAGAGCGTCGCGCTGAAACCGCTGACGTTGTCCGGCGTACAAGCGAGCCACTTACCCTTCGATTGCGTCTGCGCCGTGGCGGCTCCCGCGGACTCTTCCTTGAAGTGACGGATGAGCGGGAAGGTCGCGGCGGTCTTCTCCTGTTCGAAATCCTTCGAGCGGTTGACCGTCATGGCCATGTTGGACTGGCCCGAGCCGAGCCAGACGTCGCCGACCAGCACGTCGGAGATCTCGGCCTTGCGGCCATCCTTGCCTGTGGCGATGAGCTTGCGGCTCTCCGCACTGGCGGTGAGCGGGTCGAGGCGGAGCGACCATCGGCCGGTGGCGTCCGCTTGGGCGGACTTCTTCTGGCCGGCGAATTCGACGGACACTTCTTCATCGGCGTCCGCCCAGCCCCAGACCGCTACGGGCTTCTCGCGTTGGAGGACCATATGGTCGGAGAAGACCGCCGGCAGGCGGAGGTCGGCGGCGGCGAGTGACGCGAAAGCCAGGCAGAGCAGGGCGAGCAGGGGGATGCGCGGGGTAGGCATGCTTATTTAACAACTCCAATGGGCGGGAGTTGCGAGCAATCTCCGCCGGAGGGTCACTTCAGCGTCCGGATGTAAAGGACCAGCGAGTCGACCTGGGCGTCGGTGAGCACGCCGGCGAAGCTGGGCATGGCGAACTCGGACTTCACGAAGGAGGCGTGCTTCTTAGCGTTGGGTTCGAGGATCGATTCGCGCAGGTAAGCCGCGTCGACGGTCATCGAACCTTTCTTGCCCTTGTCGGTGACGTAGTCGCGCTTCGATCCGAAGAGGCCCTTCCACTTCGGCCCGACGTTGCTCATGGCGGTGTCGGTGACGGAGTGGCAGGCGACGCAGCCGAACATGGTGGCAAGGCGCTGGCCTTCCTTCGCAGAGACGACCTCGGCTTTCTTCGCGACCGCGGCGCGCGGGGTGAGGTCGACTTCGATCGGACCGAAGCCTTCGGCGACGGGGTCGAACTTCGTCAGCTCGTAAGGCGTCGTGTAGGCGTTCGCCCGCATCTCGGAGCCGGACGAGGAAGCGAGATCCCAGCCGAGGCGGAGCTGTTCGACGGTCTTGAGGCCGGGGATGCCGATGAAGACGCTCTTGCCGTCCTGGCTCACGTAGGCGCTGCTGGCGGTCAGCCAGTCATTGCCGGTCTGGCCGTCGGCTTTGTATTGGGCCGAGCCGTAGGAAGGCGCCCGCTTGTAGCGCCAGGTCGCAAGCGAGTAGCTCTCGGGGTTGGCCGCCTTGGCCGGATCGAGGGCGACGTCGAAGCGCAGCAGGATGCCGCGGTCGGTCGGGATGATTTCGCGCGGGGTGAGCGACGGAGCGCCGGTGTAGCGGACGCGTTCGATGCCGGTGAGGGTGTCGAGGGTGTTGCCCCAGCCAGCAATCTGGAAGCCGGCGATATAGAGCTGTCCGTCGATGGGATTGACCGAGCCGTTGAGCGGCGGGGTGGCGAAGCCTTTGGCGACGCTGACGACGCTGGCTTGGGGCTTGGCGCCGCGATGGTTCCAGAGCACGCGCAGGAGATCCGGCTGGTTGAAGCAGATCTGGACCATCTGGTCGTTGAGCGGCCCCATCTGGGCGTCCACCAGCCAGACCTGCGAGAGGGCGGAGGCATTGACCGCATGCGGAATCCAGGTGAGCGGGGCGGCGATCGGCGCCGGGTAGCTTTCTTTCGGGAGTTTATCGCTGAGGAAGCCGTAGAACTGGTCGCCTTCGATGATGTGCAGGGGCGTGCTCGGGATGTAGTGGCCCTGTTGGTCGCTCGAGACGACGAGGCC
>CAXNHL010000089.1:0-5650 GCA_964202105.1 Opitutales bacterium
ACGGTGATGTTGAGTCCGAGGAGTTCGGTGTCGGTCAGGTCGAGCATCTCGCCCGGCTTGAAGGTGCGGGTCGTGTCGCTCAGACGGGCGATCGTCTTCGGCTTACCGACGTCGCCGGCGCCATGCACCGTGACGCCAGGGGGAGGCGCTGGCGCGGTCTCGTCGGCCGTGGTCTCGGGGAGGACGTCGACGTCCTTCATCGCTTTGAATTCGAGGGTGAGCGAGCCGTCCGGCGTGATGTCGTCGTTGGTCACCAGGCCGCCGCGGGCGAGCACGCGCAGGGCGGCGGCGAGGCTGAAGATCCCATCCTCGAGTTCGCAGACGATGCCAAAGTCTTCTTCGAGCGCCGTGAAGCGCGACTGCAGATTCATCTTCACGAAGGCCTGGTGCTTCTCGCTGATGATCTTTTCGACGAGCGGATCGCGGCGCGGGTTCTTACCTTGTTCGCGGATGAACAGGCAGAGCAGGTAGCATTGCGACATGCACTCCGAAGAAAGCGTCAGCAGGTCGTTGATCGTCGTGCGCAGCATCAGGCCGCGGGCGTAGGCGAGCATCTGCTCCGGCGGGAGGTGCGCCTGGGGCACGGGCATCACGCGGGAGAGGGTCGAGAAGTGCTCGTAGGCCTTGGGGTCAGCCGTGTGCAGACCGGCGATGCTGAAGGCGAGCATGTCATGCTGGCGTTGCAGGGCCGTGAAGAACGTGCGGCTGATGTGCTGGAGCGAGAGGACGTTCTCGCCTTTGCCGGGCGTGGGTTGGGACATGGGGGTCAGCTAGCGGGATTGGAACCCTTGTCCTTGGCGTGGCGAGCCCTTTTACGGGACAGGAAGCCGTCGGCGCGGGGCTGGGGGGTGGAGGCGAACCAAGCGAGCGCCAGCGGGGCGATCTCCGCGAGGCTGAGGGGCGGCTGGCCGACGAGGCCGGGGAAGCGGTAGCAATGTTCCACCCGCGGCTGGATGTCGGGGTCGAGGCGGCCACCCGGGATGAGCAGGGCCAGGTGGCGGGCCGGTACGCGCACGGGGACGGCGAGGTCGATCTTGCGGCCCATGTCCGGAGAGAGGGCCACCACGCAGCAACGGTCTTCGACGAGCTTGAGCAGGCCGCCGAGGGCGGCGGCGCGCATGAGGCGGAGCTGTTCCATGGCGCCACGGGCGAGGTGCCAGGCTTCAGGGTCGTAGGCGAGTTTCTCGGTGCCGCCGGAAAGCAGCAGGCGCTTGAGGCCGAAGGCGGCCATGCCGCGGGCGATGGCCGCGAGGTCGGCGGGATGGGTGATGCCGTCCGCGATGACGATGCTCTCGCGGCTTTCGCGCCACTCGGCGAAGTCGGAGATCCGGGCGAGGCCCGGTTCCGGGCGCATCGTCAACGCGCAGACGTCGGAGCAAGGTCCTTCGGCCGTCTGGGCGAGTTCCATCGCGCCGACGATGCGGGTCTTCACGCCGAGTTCGGCGAAGGTCGCGTCGTGCTCGGCAAGGTTAGGAGCGAAGGCGGCCGTCGCGATGACCTCCCGGAGCGCCTTCGGGTGATGCTTGAGGCAGGCGAGCAGCGGAGCGAGGCCTCGGAGGATCAGGCGGTGCGGGTGGGGGTCTTGGGTATTCACAGAATGCGGCCCTCGTCGAAGTCGATCATGTCGGCGAACGAGATGACGTCCGTGCGGTGCTCGGAATTCATCTTACGTTTGGCGTCGAGGAGGGCCTCGCGGCCCATCTCGCTCATGCCTTTCTGGACCAGTTCGCGGTTCCAGACATGTACGCGGAGATCGGCGGGGAAAAGGGCTTTCAGGCGTTCGTCGCGGTCGGCGGCGTCGCGGGCATCACGGACGCAGGCGATGACCTGTTCGGGATCCACACCGAGGTGGAGGCAGAGGAAGCGGTCGAAGCCTTTGCAGAAGTTACGCTGGTAGGATTTGGGGAGTTCGCCTCGCAGGTGCTTGCCGATTTTCGCCAGGAAGCGCGGGAGATGCAGCAGGCCGGTGCCCGCGTGCGGTATGTAAGACGAAGGGAGGTCGTAGCAGATCTCACCCGTGGCTTCGGAGTAGCCGTTGGGGCGAGGCGAGGAAGGCGTGGTCATTTCGAAGAAGGGGCCGGCTTCGGCAGCCATTGCGCGATCTCGGACGAAAGCTCCGCCAGGTTGGCGGACTGAGCCAGGACGAACGCGGCGGGGGTGCGCTCCTTAAGCGGACGGGATCGGGTGAGGGTCTTGACGGAGATCGGCGTGCCGTCGGCTTTCTCGACGCGGCAGGTCAGCTGCAGCGTGGCGGTGGACTCTTTGTCCGAGCTGCCCGGCAGGGAGAAGATCGAGCGTTCGGGGCCGGCCGGCGCAAAGACCTCCATCTTATCCACCGTGAGCAGAAGCACGAGGTGATCCTCGGACGGCGTCTGGGTGGTCGTCACGACGCCCGTAAGCATGTTGAGATGGCGGGCGAAGGTTTCCGGAATGGACCGGTCGAGGGGGGCCACCCAGCGATGGGCGTCCTCGATGTGCACCCAGCCGGCGTTGTCGACCAGGACGACGTTGGGACGGCGGAGCGCGGAGGGAATGACCGCCCGAGGGATGAAGAGTTGCGGTCCGGCGGCGGCGGTCCGGGCAGGGACGGTGGCCGGCGTGGCGAACTGATGGAAGACGACGGCCTCGCTCTTCTGGTCGAAGATGATGCAGCCGCTGAGCAGCGCGGTCAGGGCAACGACGACGGCGCGGAGGATCATTTGGCGGGGGTCGCCTCCTTCGGCGTGGCCTGCTGCGTGGGCGACTTGCTGCGGCCTTGGATAATCGTCTCCGGATTGCGTTCGAGGAAGTCGGCCAGCGAGCGGATCGCCTGCGCGGCTTCCGAGACGTCGGCGAGGGCTTGGTCGAGGTCGCGACGGGCGGGCGAGCCGGGCTTGGTCAGGGTGCGCAGGTGTTCGGAGGTCTCGTTCAGGCGTTCGAGCGCCTTGCGACCGGCGGCGGCCATACCTTGGATGTCGGCGGCGACGGGGTCGACCTTGGCGGAGAGACGCTTCACCAAGGCGTCGACGCCCTGCATGGCGGCGGAGAAGTCGGCCACCGCCCGAGGGATGGTCGGATCGCCGGTGATCTTCGCGATGTTGGCCGAGGCGGCCACGAGGTTGCCGTTGATCTTCTCGAACTCGATCTGGGCGGCGCCCTGGTCGATGCGCCCGAGGATGGAGTCGACCTTCTTCGTGATGTTCACGAAGTCGATCCGGCTCAACTGATCGAGCGTCTGCGAGATGGCCTTGGTGAGGGCGCCGAGGTTCGAAGGCTGGGTCGGGATCTCCGGGAGCGGTCCGTCCTTCGCGTGCAGTTTGAACGTCGTGTCCGGGAAGTAGTCGAGTTCGACGTAAAGCACGCCCGTGACCACCGACTGCTGTTGGAGCTTGGCGCGCAGGCCTTTACTGATCGAGACGCCGAGGCCTCCCTTCTGCAGGAGCGCCAGGTCCAGGCCGCGACGGGTCAGCAGGTCAGGAGAGAATTCCATGACGACCGGCACGGCGTAGTCGGCGGCCGCCTGGCCGGAGGTGTGGAGCAGGACCTGGCTGACCTTGCCGATCGTGACCCCGCGGAACTTGACCGGCGCGCCGATATCGAGGCCGCTCACGGAGTCCTCAAAGTAGCCGATCGCCTCGGGTTTGGAGCCGGTGAAGGAGCCGGCGCCGAGGAGGATGACGGCGGTGATGATGAGCAGGATCCCGCCGGCCACGAAGGCCCCGATCAGTGTCATGTTGGCGGAACGGCGCATGGTCAGTCGAAACGTGCTTGGGAGAAGAAGGCGTGCACCTTCGGGGGTTTGCCAGCCTGAAGGAAGCTTTTCGGCGGGCCGTAGGCACCCATCGTGCCCGTGTCTGGGTCGAGGTAAATGCAGAAGTCAGCCGTGCGCAGGATGCTCGGGATCTCGTGGCTGACCAGGACCACCGTCGTACCGAAGGCTTCGCGTAGGCGCAGGATCAGTTCGTCCAGACGCCCGGAACTCATCGGGTCCAGTCCGGCGCTGGGTTCATCGAGGAAGATGACTTTCGGGTCCAGCGCCATGGCGCGGGCGATGCCGGCTCTTTTGGCCATGCCGCCGCTGATCTCTGAGGGCAGCTTATCCATGGCGTCGGCCAGGCCGACCAAGGCCAGTTTATACTCGGCCAGCTGGCGCATCTCTTTGCGCGGGCAGCGCAGGAACTCGCGCATGGGCATCTCGATGTTCTCCCGGAGGGTCAGCGAGGAGAACAGCGCCGCGCCTTGGAACAGGAAGCCGCTCCGTCGAAGGATGGCCTGTCGGGCGGGTTCGTCCGCCGTGGCGAGGTCGACGCCCATCAGGCGGGCGATGCCGCCGAGCGGGGCGTCCAATCCGCCGAGCGCCCGCATGAGCGTGCTCTTCCCGCAGCCGCTGGGGCCGACGATGGCCAGGATCTTGCCGGCGGGCAGCGAGAAGGAAAGGCGGTCCATGATCACCTTGCGGCCATGGCCGATGGCGAGGCCTTCGCAGCTGACGATGTCCGTCGGGGTGCTCACAGGTTGAACAGGTTGAAGATGACGGCGAAGAGCGCGTCGGAGACGACGATGAGCGTGATGCCGAGCACGGCGGCCGAGGTCGCCGCCTCGCCGACGCCGAGGGCGGAGCGCTTAGCGACGGAGCCGCGGTAACAGCCGGCCCAAGCGGCGATGAAGCCGAAGGCGATGGACTTGAGGAAGCCTACGAGGAAGCTCTTGAACGCGATGGCCCGGATGGCTTGCGTGAGGTATTGTTCGACGCTCAGGTCACCGGCGCAGGCCACGATCATGCCGCCGAAGACCCCGACGAAAGTCGCGAAGACCGCGAGCAGCGGGACCATGAGGGTCACGGCGAGGATGCGCGGTAGCGCTAGGTATTCGACCGGCTGGATGCCGAGCGCGCGGAGGGCGTCGGTCTCCTGGCTGACGTTCATGCTGCCGAGCTGCGAGGCGAAGGCGGTCGAGGTGCGCCCGCAGGCGATGACGCCGGTCATGAGCGCGCCCATTTCGCGGGTCATGGCCAAGGAGACCAGGTTGGCGACGTAGACGGTGGCGCCGACCTGCCGGAGTTGGATCAGGCCGACGTAAGCCATGATGAGGCCGGTCAGGAAGCCGAGCAGGGCGACGATCGGCAGGGCGTCGACGCCGGCGGTCTGGAGCTGCAGGGTGAAGTCGGCCCAGTTAACCTTGGCGCGACCGATGAGCATGCGGCCGAAACCGAGGGCGGTGTGGCCGATATGTTCGAAGGCCCTCCCCCATGAGGAGCCGCTTTCGACGCCCCAGCTGCCGAACTGTTCCAGCAGCCCGAGTTTCTCATCACCCGTCTCCTGGAAGGCGGCCTTCTCGGCCATGCGCACCAAAGATTGGAGCCGGTCGGGGAGGGCGGTCAGATCGAACTCCCGGATGTTCTTTCCATGCGCGTGCAGCCAGGCGGGCAGCGATGAGTCGAAGTCGCCGAGACCGTCGGCGACCACCTTGACGCGGTCGCCACGGATGACGACCTGAGGAAGGCTGTCATCCAGATTCCAGTCACCCCCGACCCATACCATGGCGAGGCCGTCGGCGCAGACTTCCGTCCGGGCAAAAGGCGAGCCTGAAGGCGGTTGGGACATCCTGATGGTCAAATACTTGGGTAGCTAATCATTCACAAGTCAGAAAGGCGTTGTCCCTGCCTCCTTCC
>CAXNHL010000090.1:0-5631 GCA_964202105.1 Opitutales bacterium
GATTACGCCGGCCTCGCCGACCTGATCGCCAAGGTCAACGGCGGCTTCCTCGACTTCGACGTCGCCATCTCCACCGTCACCGCGATGAAGGACGTCCGTCAGGTCGCCCGCGTCCTCGGTCCGAAGGGCCTCATGCCGAACCCGAAGTCGGGCACGGTCTCCGATGACCTCGCCAAGACCATCAAGGAAGTGAAGGCTGGTCGCGTCGAATTCAAGATGGATAAGACCGGCAACATCGTGATCGTCGTCGGCAAGAAGTCGTTCACCGCCGCCCAGCTCACCGAAAACGCCCAGGCCGCCCTGGCCGCTCTCGTCAAGGCCCAGCCCGCCGGCTTCTCCGGTGGCCGCTTCATCAAGTCGATCACCCTCAGCGCCAGCATGAGCCCCGGCGTCGCCGTCGACCTCAAGCCCTACTCGGCCGCCGTCGCGACCGCCTAATCATAACCACGCCCAAGCGAACCCACGAACATGCGCGCTGAAAAACAATTCCTCGTCGACGAAGTCGCCGCCCAGCTGGCCAGCTCCAACTACCTGCTGCTCGCCAACTTCACCGGCGTCACCGTCGAGAACGCGACCGCCGTCCGTAACCAGCTCCGTGCCCACGGCGCCGAGTACCACGTCGTCAAGAACAGCATCCTGAACATCGCCGCCAAGCAGGCGAAGCTGCCGGACATCTCGGCCCACCTGAGCGGCCATACGGCCCTCGTCACCGGCGGCAACAACCCGACCGGCGTCGCCAAGATCCTCGTCACCTTCTTCAAGGACTTCGCCAAGCTCGAAGTGAAGGGCGGCGTCCTGGATGCCAAGATCCTTACCAAGGCCGAAGTGGAATACCTGTCGAAGCTGCCGTCCCTCGACGGCATCCGCGCCCAGCTCCTCTCGCTGCTCTCCACCCCCGCCTCGCAGTTCGTCCGCCTCCTGGACGCCAAGCGCGAGAAGGACGAGAAGGCCGCCTAAACCCTTTCCTCGCGGAGGCGTCGCCATGTGGCGGCGTCCGAGCGGGGGGAATCCAAACCCAAAAACAACACACATCCAAAGAACCCCGGTTAGGGGCCTCGCGCCCTCAAATGTCCTTCATCGGACGCTAACCATTCAAGGAACCCAGATACCATGAGCAACATCACCAAAGACCAAGTCATCGAGTGGCTCAGCGCCCAGTCCGTCCTGGACATCGCTAACCTCGTGAAGGACCTCGAGACCAAGTGGGGCGTTTCCGCCGCCGCTCCTGTCGTCGTCGCCGCCGCCGGTGGCGCCGCCGCCGCCGCACCTGCCGAAGAGAAGACGACGTTCGACGTCATCCTCAAGGCCAAGGGCGCGACCCCGATCAATGTCATTAAGGAAGTCCGCGCCATCACCGGCCTGGGCCTCAAGGAAGCCAAGGACCTCGTCGACGGCGCCCCGAAGCCCGTCAAGGAAGGCGTGTCCAAGGACGAAGCCAAGGATATCGAGACCAAGCTCAAGGCCGCCGGCGCCGAGGTCGAGGTCAAGTAATCCGTCTTCCGACGCACATCTGCAGAGCGGGGAGGGTAGCACCCTCCCGGGTCCGGCGATCCCTCCCCGCTTTTTCTTTCCCACGGCCGCCTAGTCCGACCCCACCAGGCAAACCAGTCAGCACCACCGAACCAACCCGACACTCCGAGCCCACCTTCACCAGCCATGCCTCAAGAGCGCAAAAACTTCGGTAAACTACGCGAAGTCATCCCTCCGCCCAACCTGATCGAGAACCAGATCTTCTCGTTCAACGATTTCCTGCAGTTGGACGAATCCGCGTCCGCCCGCAAGAACGTCGGCCTGGACGCGGTCTTCCGCGAGGCCTTCCCGGTGGAGAGCAACAACGGCAACTTCCGTCTCGAGTACCTCGAGTACGGCCTGGTGCTGCCCAAGCAGACCGAACTCGAGTGCATCCGCGAAGGCACGACCTACGCGATCTCGGTGATGCTCAAGCTCCGCCTCCGTGAGAAGGGCGCCTTCAAGGACGAAGAGATCCTGATGGGCGAGATCCCGATGATCACCGACCGCGGCTCCTTCATCGTCAACGGCGCCGAGCGCGTCGTCGTCTCCCAGCTCCACCGCTCCCCGGGCATCTGCTTCGAAGAGTCCGCCCACACGAGCGGCAAGATGCTCCACGCCTTCCGCATCATCCCGGACCGCGGCACCTGGATCGAAGTCCAGTTCGACCAGAACGACCTCCTCTGGGTCTACCTCGACCGCCGCCGCCGTCGCCGCAAGTTCCTCGTCACGACGCTCCTCCGCGCCTTCGGTTACAAGGACGACAAGGACATCCTGGCCCTCTTCTACCAGCACCGCGAACTGACGGCCAAGGCCGCCCTCGAACTCGACCCGGAAGAACTTTCCCAGCTCGTCTACGCCGACCCGATCGTCGACGTCGAGACCGGCAAGGTCGTCGCCAAGCAGTATGACAAGCTCTCCCGCGAGACCCTCAAGGAGATCCACAAGCAGCTCCCGAAGCAGAAGTTCGGCGTCTTCGACACCGCCTTCGACAACGGCTCCATCATCCTCTCGCTCCGTAAGGACATCGGCGCCGTCCGTAACGAGGAAGAAGCCCTCAAGGAGATCTTCCGCAAGCTCCGCCCCGGCGAGCCCGTCAACGTCAAGGGCGCCCGCGCCCACATGCAGCGCCTCTTCCAGGATCCGCTCCGTTACGACCTCGGTCGCGTCGGCCGCTATAAGCTCAACCAGAAGCTCAGCCTCAACGTCTCGCTCGACACCCGCACGATCACCCCGGAGGACATCGTCGAAGCCACCAAGCTGCTCTGCAAGCTGAGCGCCGGCGACGGCGCGATCGACGACATCGATCACCTCGGTTCCCGTCGCGTGCGCAATGTCGGCGAGCTCCTCGCCAACCAGTGCCGCGCCGGCCTCAAGAACGTCGTCAAGACGGTCAAGGCCCGCATCAACGAATACGACCAGAGCGTCGACTCGATCACCCCGCAGAAGCTCGTCAACCCGAAGCCCTTCGGCAATTCGATCCGCGAGTTCTTCGCCCGCAGCCAGCTGTCCCAGCTGATGGACCAGATCAACCCGCTGGCCGAGCTGACGCACAAGCGTCGTCTCTCCGCCCTCGGGCCCGGAGGCCTCAACCGTGACCGCGCCGGCTTCGAAGTCCGCGACGTCCATCCGTCCCACTACGGCCGCATCTGCCCGATCGAGACCCCGGAAGGTCCGAACATCGGCCTCATCAACTCGCTTTCCACCTACGCCCGCATCAACGAGTTCGGCTTCATCGAAGCCCCGTACCGTAAGGTCGTGCGCGGCAAGGTCTCCAGCCAGGTCGAGTTCATGACCGCGGACCAGGAAGAGAAGTTCAAGGTCGCCCAGGCCAACTCCGAGCTCGACGACGCCTCCCGACTCAAGGGCAAGGTCACCGTCCGCTACCGCGACGACATCCTCGAAGTCGACCCGGAAGACGTCGACTACATGGACGTCTCGCCGCAGCAGGTCGTCTCCGTCGCCGCCGCCCTCATCCCCTTCCTGGAGCATGACGACGCGAACCGCGCGCTCATGGGTTCCAACATGCAGCGCCAGGGCGTGCCCCTCGTCGTGACCGAAGCCCCGTTCGTGGGCACCGGCCTCGAACGTCGCGTCGCGATCGACTCGAAGACGGTCATCGTCTCCGAAGGCCCAGGCATCGTCGCCGCCGCCGACTCCCGCCGCATCATCGTCACGAAGGACGGCGAAGTCGCCCCCGCCCAGCTTGAGAACAAGAAGTTCAAGAGCGAGCCGGCCAAGGGCGTCTACGTCTACGACCTCCGCAAGTTCCTCAAGACCAACTCCTCCACGTGCTTCAACCAGCGTCCGCTGGTCCGCCGCGGCGACAAGGTCAAGCAGGGCGACATCATCGCCGACGGCGCCGCCACCGACAAGGGTGAGCTCGCCCTCGGACGTAACGTCCTCGTCGGCTTCATGCCGTGGAACGGCTACAACTTCGAAGACGCGATCCTGCTCTCCGAACGCATGCTCACGGACGACGTCTTCACGTCGGTCCACATCGAGGAATTCGAAGTCACCGCCCGTGACACGAAGCTCGGGCCTGAGCAGATCACCCGCGACATCCCGAACCTCGGTGAGGAAGCCCTGCGCAACCTCAACCGTGACGGCGTCATCCGCATCGGCGCCGAAGTGAAGCCCGACGACATCCTCGTCGGTAAGATCACCCCGAAGTCCGAAGGCGACCTCGCCCCCGAAGAGAAGCTCCTCCGCGCCATCTTCGGCGAGAAGGCCCGCGACGTGAAGGACACCTCCCTCCGCGTGCCCTCCGGCATCTCCGGCATCATCATGGACGTCAAGGTCTCCTCCCGTACCGACAAGGACGACGGCCGCCTCTCGCCCAACGACCAGCGCCGCGCCCTCAAGAAGGTCAACGAAGAGTACCGCACGGCCGACTCCCGCCTCCGCGAAGAGATGACCGAGTCCCTCTCGAACATCCTTCTCGGCGAGAAGATCCCCCTCGACGTCAAGAACTCCGAGACCGGCGAAGCCATCATCCCGGCCAACCGCAAGATCACCAAGACCCTCCTCCGCCGCCTGGCCTCCGTCTCTCGCTCCATCGAGATGAACGACTCGCCGGTGAAGCAGAAGATCCGCCAGATCGTCGACGGCTACCACCGTCGCTTCGACGAGCTTGAGCAGGAGCGCGCCCGCAAGGTCGAAGCCATCGAACAGGGCATCGACGAAGGCGGCGCCATCAAGAACGTCAAGGTGTACATCGCCACCAAGCGCAAGATCCAGGTCGGCGACAAGATGGCCGGTCGTCACGGCAACAAGGGCGTCGTCGCCCGCATCGTGCCGGTCGAAGACATGCCTTACCTCGCCGACGGCACCCCCGTCGACATCTGCCTCAACCCGCTCGGCGTTCCTTCCCGAATGAACGTCGGCCAGGTCCTCGAGACGCACCTCGGCTGGGCTTGTTCCAAGCTCGGCCTCAAGATGGCCACCCCCATCTTCGACGGCATCCCCGAGAAGCAGATCCGCGAATACCTCAAGCAGGCCGAACTCCCCGAGACGGGCAAGGCGATGCTCATCAACGGTCACACCGGCGAAGCGTTCGACCAGGACGTCGTCGTCGGCTACATCTACATGATGAAGCTGAACCACCTCGTCGCGGACAAGATCCACGCCCGCGCCACCGGTCCGTACAGCCTCATCACGCAGCAGCCTCTGGGCGGCAAGGCCCAGTACGGCGGCCAGCGTTTCGGCGAAATGGAAGTCTGGGCCCTCGAAGCCTACGGCGCCGCCTACACGCTGCAGGAACTCCTCACGGTCAAGTCCGACGACGTCGCCGGACGTACCAAGATCTACGAGCAGCTCGTCAAGGGTGACAACACCCTCGTCAGCGGCACGCCCCAGTCCTTCAACGTGCTGATGAAGGAGATGCAGGCCTTGTGCCTGGATGTCCGCCTCGGCTCCACCACCGCCCCCACCCCGGATCGCAACTGAGCGTCCGACGTAACCACCCCCAGATCTTAACAGACATGATTCACCCGGAGCACACCCCCGAGTTCACCGCCAACGAGACGAAGGAACAGTCCTTCGATTTCGTCTCCATCTCGATCGCCTCTCCCGAGGAGATCGTCCAGTGGACGGGCGAACAGTTCCTCGACGAACTCGACG
>CAXNHL010000091.1:0-5585 GCA_964202105.1 Opitutales bacterium
CCATGGTCGAGATCGAGCGCCGCCTCGCCGCCATCGCCGCGAGCGGTCGCGTACGCACGCCGAAGGAAGTCTCCTTCGCCACCTACTTCCTGCGCTATGACCGCATGCACTGGGTGCAGGTCGACCGCATGGTCGAACATTGGAAGCAGTCTCGCGTCGACGCCAAGCTGGTCGACGAACGTGCCATCGAGGTCAAGACAACCAACGTCGCCGGCCTCACGCTCGACTTCGCCCCGGGCGATGCCGTGCAATCGCAGTTCGCTCCGACCGCCGTGACCATCGACGGCCATATGGTCCTGACCTCGGTCAAGGCCGCCTCGGATCGTTCGTGGAAGGCCACCTTCACCCGTGATTCGAAGAACGGCGAATGGACGCAGGTCGCCGCGCAGGCCGACAAGGGTGCGCATAAGCGTCACGGCCTTTCTGGCCCGATCGATGACGCGTTCATGGACTCCTTCTTGTATGTCGCTCCGACCGGCCAGCCGTTCAATGCCAAGGTCGGCGGTTGGGCCAAATCCGAGATGGACCGCGGCGCCCGGGAATGGCGTCGTCAGTTCCGCGGCGATGCGCCGACGAAGACCGACGCGCAGGTCAAGGACGAGGACATCGCCAAGAGCAACCTCATCCTCTGGGGCGATCCTTCTTCGAACGCTGTCCTTGCCAAGATCGTCGCCAAGCTCCCGATACAGTGGACCGCCGACAAACTCGTCGTCGACGGTAAGACCTACTCGTCCGCCGACCATGCGCCGATCCTCATTTACCCGAACCCGTTGAACCCGCAGAAGTATGTCGTGATCAACAGCAGCTTCACCTACCGGGAATACGACTACCTCAATAATGCCCGCCAGGTCGCCAAGTTGCCCGACTGGGCCGTCGTCGACCTCAAGGTCGCGCCGGACGCGATCGCTCCAGGCGCCATCCCCGCCGCCGGCTTCTTCGACGAAGCCTGGCAGTTCCGAGTTTCCAAGTAATCCCCATTTACCATCCCCATGGCTATCATCACCGAAAAAGACCTGCAGCCCACCTATGACGTGATCGTCGTCGGTTCCGGCGCGGGCGGCGGTCAGTCCGCCTATACGCTCACCATGAACGGCGTGAAGGTCCTCATGCTCGAGGCCGGTCGCAACTACGACCCGGTCACCGAGACCCCGATGTTCCAGTCCAAGGCCGACGCGCCCCTGCTCGGCATGGGCACGCGCGAGAAGCCCTTCGGCTTCCATGACGCGACCGTCGATGGCGGCTGGGAAGTCCCCGGCGAGCCTTATACCCAGGCTTCGACCGACCCCAAGCAGCGGTTCGACTGGTGGCGTGCGCGCATGCTCGGCGGACGCACCAATCACTGGGGACGTATCTCGCTCCGCAACGGACCTTACGACTTCAAGCCCTATTCCCGAGACGGCCTCGGCTTCGACTGGCCTTTCAGCTATGAAGACGTCGCCCCTTATTACGATAAGGTCGAGATGCTCGTCGGCGTCTACGGCTCCAACGAAGGTCTCGAGAATACGCCGGACTCCCCGAACGGCACGCTGCTCCCGCCGCCCAAGGCCCGTGCCGGCGAACTCTACGTCAAGAAGCACGTCGCCAAGTTCGGCATCCCCGTGATCCCGATCCACCGCGCGATCCTCTCGACCCGCCAGGACCATGTGAACTTCCCGGCCCGCCTGCACCCGAACAATCCCAAGGCGCAGAAGATCATCGCCAAGGCCATGCAGGAGCGCGCCGCGTGTTTCTGGGCGACCGACTGCGGTCGCGGCTGCTCGATCAAGGCCAACTACCAGTCGACCACCGTGCACCTTCCGCCGGCGCTCGCGACCGGCAACCTCGACATCCTTTGCAACGCCCACGCACGCGAGGTCACCGTCGGAGCCGACGGCAAGGCCAACGGCGTCATCTACATCGACAAGGTCACCGGCCAGGAGCGCGCCGTGAAGGGCCGGGCGGTCATCCTCGCCGCCAGCTCGGGCGAGACCGCCCGCATCTTGCTCAACTCGAAGTCCAACCGCTTCCCGAACGGACTCGCCAACGGCTCCGGCCTCGTCGGCAAATATATCATGGACACCGTTGGCGCGGGCCTCGGTGGCAGCGTGCCGGCCTTCGAGAATCTTCCCGTGCATAATGAAGAAGGCGCAGGGACCCACGTCTATATCCCTTGGTGGCTATATAAGGATGCCAGCAAGCTCGGCTTTGCCCGCGGCTACCACATCGAGTTCGGCACCGGTCGGCGGATGCCCGGACTCGGTACCGGCGGCGCCAGCCCCGGCTACGGCAAGAGCTACAAGGAAGAGGTCCGCCAGAAGTATGGCGCCGGCATCGGCTTCGCCGGTCGCGGCGAGATGATCCCGAATGAGAACTCTTTCTGTGAGCTCGATCCGACCGTGAAGGACAAGTGGGGCATCCCCGTCCTGCGCTTCCATTGGAAGTGGTCCGAGCACGAGACCAAGCAAGCCGCGCACATGGAGGCGACGTTCGCGATGATGATCGAAGCCATCGGCGGCAAGGCCCGGAAGCCGCAAACCGACGGGTCCAAGGCCATCGATACCGGCGGACGCATCATCCATGAAGTCGGCGGAGCCATCATGGGAGCCGATGCCAAGAAGTCGGTCACCAACCAGTGGAACCAGTGCTGGGAGGTACCGAACGTCCTCCTCAACGACGGTTCGGCGTTCTGCAGCAACGCCGACAAGAACCCCACGCTCACCATCATGGCGCTCGCGTGGCGCGCCACCGACCATCTCATCGAAGAGATGCGCAAAGGTAACCTCTAATGCCTACGAACATGGAAAACATTCCCGCAGACAATTCCGGCCACATCGACCGTCGTCAGGCCCTCAAGTGGATCGGCGCGGCCGCCGCGGCCGCCGCGGTCTTCCCGCATGCCTCGGCGCAGGACCGGCTGGCTCCGCCGTCGGCCGCGCCCGGCGGCAAGCGCATCGGCTGGGATCCCGTCCTGAACAAGAACTACGTCCCCGGCGACCTCTGGCCGCTGACCTTCACCGCCAAGCAGCGCAAGGCCGCCGCCTCGTTGACCGACCTCATCCTGCCGCCGGACAATCCCGGTGACAAGCTGCCCTCGCAGCTCGGCGTCCAGGACTTCGTCGACGAGTGGATCAGCTCGCCATACGACGAGACCGCCAAGGACCGCCCGGTCATCACGGAGGGCCTCGACTGGCTCGACGCCGAAGCCCGGCGCCGTTTCCAGAAGGACTTCGCCGACCTCGCCGAGCCGCAGAAGTGCGCGATCGCCGATGACATCTGCGGCAAGACCGCGGTAAAGAAGGAGTTCCGGTCTGCCCAGAACTTCTTCAATCGTTTCCGCTACCTCGCCGCGAGCGGTTATTACAGCACCCCGCAGGGTTGGAAGGATGTCGGTTACGTCGGCAACGTGCCGACCCTCAACTTCGACGGCCCGACCCCGGAGGCATTGAAGCACCTGGGGTTGGCGTAAGTCGAGGGCACGAGGGCCTGAGGCCACGAGGGCCGGAGGTTGAAAAGCCTCCGGTCTTTTTGTGTCCTTTTCTGCCTGATGTCCGTTTCGGGTTGGAACAATCCCTCGGGCGGATTGCCTAACATGGATACCCCATGAAGCGACTTGCCCCGATCTTTTCTCTATTCGTAGGAGTCCTCGTCTCATCCGCCGCCCCGGCTCCGTTGTTCGACGGCAAGACCCTGACGGGATGGGAAGGCGACGCCAAGGTCTGGCGTGTCGAGAATGGCGAGATCGTGGGCGGCTCCATGCAGGGCAATCCGCGCAACGAGTTCCTAACGACCAAGCGCACCTTTTATAACTTCCGGCTGTCGCTTGAATATAAGCTCATCGGCGCCGAAGGCTTCGTGAACGCCGGCGTGCAGTTCCGCAGCCAACGTGCGACCAATCCGCCCAACGAGATGATCGGCTATCAGGCCGACATCGGCCATGGCCATACCGGCTCGCTTTACGACGAATCCCGCCGCAAGAAGTTCCTCGCCCGGGCCGGCGCCGGGGTCGGCGCCTATGGCGTGAAGGCCGACACCGAGATTGCCGAACTTGAGAAGAAGGGCGAATGGAACAGGTATGAGATCCGGGCCGAGGGTCCCCGCATCACGATCTTCCTCAACGGCAAGGCGACCTTGGATTACACCGAGACCGATCCGTCGGTCGACGACGCCTACGGACTCATCGGCCTACAGATCCATGGTAACTGCAAGGCCGAGATCCGCTTCCGGAACATCACCCTCGATCCGATGACCGAAGTGCCGGTCGTCACGAAGAGCGCGGTCTTCAACCGTTTCGGCGAACCGAAGGCGGCTTGGGTTGCGCCGGCGCCGTTCAAGGATGGCAAGTTTTCACTCGGTCAGGACGAAGTCGTCGTCTTCATCGGCCAGGAGAACCTCGTGCGCGAGGCCAAGTCGGGGGCGATCGAGTCACGGCTCGCCTCGGCCTTCGCCGACAAGAACCCCGTCTTCCGCTCCATGGCCTGGGAGGCCGACACGGTGCATGAACAATGGCGCGACCTGAATTTCGGTCCGTGGAAGGGTCAGCTCGAGACCGCAGGAGCGACGACTTTGATCGTACAGTTCGGTCAGGCCGAGGCGCTGCAAGGGCAGGGCGGCCTGGCCAAGTTCAAGGCCGACTACCACAAGTTGCTCGACGACCTGAGCCGCCATACGCCGCGCATCGTCCTGCTTTCTCCGGCCGGGTTCATGGCTTCGACCCGTCCGCCTAACCTGCGTTCCCCCGAAAGGCTCGCCGACCTCCAGGCTTACGCTACCGCGGTGGCCGAGATTGCCCAGCAGCGCCGCCTGCCTTTCGTGAATCTCACGGAGGCAGCCAAGGATAATGCTTCGGTCGATGGACTACACCTTTCAGATGATGGCCTCGCCGCGATCGGACAGGAGTGCGCCCGGGCGCTCGGCTTGCCGGAGTCGCTGTATCAGTCGGCCAGCTTGCGTACCGCCATCATCGAGAAGAACCGCCTCTGGGCCGATTGCTGGCGACCGGCCAACTGGTCGTTCGTCTATGGCGACCGCATCTCCCAGAATTACGGCAAAGGCTTCGGTCCCGTCCCATCGCTTAAACAGAACTTCGAAGCCTATCGCCCGCTCGTGGCGGCCTGGGACAAGCACATCCAGGCGCTGGCCCGCGGAGAGAAGTCCGTCGAGCCGGCCCCTCAGGCCGGACCAAACGTAGCTACGGAGAAGGTGATGACCGCCGCCGAAGAGCAGGCCACCTTCAAGGTCGCTGACGGCTTCGTGGTCAACCTCTTCGCCGATGAATCCCTCGGGGTCGCCAAGCCTACCCAGTTCGCCTGGGACGCCAAAGGGCGGCTCTATATCTGCTGTTCACCGACCTATCCGCAGGCCGTCCCCGGCGTGAAGCCGCGCGATTACATCCTCCGACTCGAGGACACCGATGGCGATGGCAAGGCCGATAAGTCCGTGCGCTTCGCCGAGGGTCTCACGATGGTCCAGGGCGTCGAGCCCTTGGTCGAGCAGGATGGGTTCATTTCCCTGATCGTCTGCGATTTCGACCGCTTGCTGCTGCTCACGGACAAGGATGGGGACGGTAAAGCCGACGAGACCACGGTACTCATGTCCGGTTTCGGGGT
>CAXNHL010000092.1:0-5569 GCA_964202105.1 Opitutales bacterium
ACCCGACAGGACTCCGTCCCAGCCGCCGGCAATGCGGAAAACCCCCGCAACTGGGATGGCTTCGCGAACCTGAGCGACACGCAGATCGAGAAGCTGGCCAAGGCCATCATCGCCGAGAACAAGGAACGTTTCGGCATCAGTGTCCGCGGTGAACGCGACCAGACGACCACGCCCGGCGCGCGTCGCTTCGGCGGACACGACAAGACGACGACCCCCTACCTTGGGCTCGCGGAATTCATCAATCGCTTCCTCTGCCCGCAGACCTGGGCCAACCGCTGCGGCGCCCTGCAGGCCGCGATCTTCCGGGCGGACGCCGACGAAGCCGCCGGCCTGAGCGACCGTCTCTACGGCGGACTCGGGGCCCTGCGGCTCAACGCCGCCAGCCTCAGCACTCCCGAGACCCCTTGGTTCCGTCACCCCGACAACATCGAAGTCGGCAACGGCGGACGTGTCCACACGGCCCTCGGCGCCCCCGGCAACCTGCTCCAATCCGACCTCCTGCAATCCCTCGGCTCCGCGCTGGCCACCCGCTCCGACACCTTCACGCTGCGCTGCTTCGGCGAAGCCGTACTCCCGGGCGGCGAGACCGGCGTGGCGTGGATGGAAGTCGTGGTGCAGCGCACGCCCGAATTCATCGACCGGACCAACCCCGCCGAGACCGGTAGCAGCGCACCGAAGCCGCTGGGTTTCGGCGCCCCGACCTCGGCCGACGCCGCGACGAACCGGAACCTTTCACTGATCAACCATACCCTCGGCCGCCGATTCAAGGTGACCTCCATGCGCTGGCTGAAGACCGATGAGATCTAAGACGGCCTTTTCCCTCCTCTGCACCTTAGCGGCCAGCCTGACAACGCACGGAGCGGAGCCGATCGCGCAGAGGGTACAGCTCCGTTTTATCTCCCTCAGCCAGACGATCACCGGAGCCGGCCTGGCGGCAGCCGACGGAAAAGCTACGCCCGTGTTCATCCCATCAGACTCCCTAAGCAGCCCGGTGAGTCACCCCCACGGTCGGCTGAGGCTTGTCTCGACGCAGGCGGTCGCCACCGCGCCGAAGAAAGCCGGCGAACCGATCCGCCCGGAAGATATCCCGCCGGAGACGCCGGGGTTCCGCAAAAAGAAGACCTCGGAGCCGACGGGCAAGGTCACGGCCGGAAACCGCGAACTTGGCGCGATCGATCTCCCAGCGGGTGACCATCAGCGTTTCATCATCATCGTCCACCCCGGCAAAGGCAGTGGCCTCACGGCGATCCCTGACCGACTCGGCTCATTCCCTCCAGGCAGCGACCGCTACGTCAACCTCACCGCCTATCCGGTAATCATCGACATCCCCGCCGGCCGGCAGACCTTGCCGCCCAACGGCAGCATCGTGCTTCGCCCGGGGGCGGCCAACCGGCATCAATATCATCTCAAGCTCCTGACGAAATCGGGCAACGAAGAGCATCTCTTCTTCTCCGCCTTCACCACCCATGACGACGGACGTCGCAACCTGCGGATCCTCCTCTCCGGCCGAGGCGAAGGTTATGGTATCGAACTGAAGACCATTTCGGACGGACTCGCCGCCGAGGATAATTATCGCTGAACCCGCGGGCGATCGTAAGCCTCCAATCAGGAAAGAACCCCTGTAAAAATAAGGCGATTTCCTCAAGGGTTGTAACCCATGGGGGCTTGCCGAGAGACTCCAGTAGCATAACCTAGGAGAGGTGAAAGGAGCCTCCGTCAGCCCCACCCTCCCCGCCCAGCGATCCGGCTTCAGCCTCATCCTGTCCCTGGTGGTTATGGCCTTCATGATCCTGTTGTTGTTCTCGCTGGCGTCGTTCATCACCATCGAATCGCGGGTCGCCACGCACCAACAGAACCAACTCCGCGCCCGGCTCAATGCGGTGGTCTCACTGCGGCTCGCGCTGGGACATCTCCAGCAAGAAGCCGGACCTGACCGACGCATCACCGCCCGGGCCGACATCATCGCGAATACCACGCAGCCGGGATGGACCTGGCTCACCCTGCGCAACCCATTGTGGACCGGCGTCTGGCGCAGCGATCTCCAACTTCAACCGCCCGCGTGGCTGATCAGCGGACGTCACGATGAGATTCCCGGCAGCCAATCCGTGAACCTCCAAGGACAGAGCGACTTCTATCTGTCCCAATGGGTCCCTTGGCAGTCGGACTATGTCTATCCGGCGACCCAAGGAATTACGCTCGTCGGCGACACCAGCGCCAGTCCGGCCGAGTTGCCGAGCGGAAACTACGCCGGTAAACCCGATGGGCGCATCGTGCTGCCACGGATCAGCCTGCCCGATACCGATGTCTTCGGTTCCTATTGCTACTGGATCGGAGACGAAGGCGTCAAAGCGCGCCTCAACCTGGGCGACCCACGGCTCACGCCAACGGACGGCACGGCCAGCACGCCGCAGCTCAAACAAGAAGCCTTGCGCGGCACGAGCCGTTCAGGAAACGAAATCCTGCCAGGCCTCGCGACCATGCCCCTCAGTGGCATCGACCCGCGCGTCTCGCACGTCCAACAGCTCTCCCTCCTGACCAATGGGGGTGGCGTCGTCGAAACCGACCCGCCCACCATCGTCCGTGGCCTCACCACGGAGACCACCCTCTGGTCGCGAGGCGTCAACGCCGACTCGCTCTGGGGCGGACTCAAGGTCGACCTCTCGCTCGCTTTCGAGATGAATGACGCCGACTGGGCGGCTTCGGAGTTCGGCGCAGGGACGACGCCCACGGACTCGGCCGGCAATCCTCTTTCCGGCGTCACCTACGTCTATCATCCGGACGGCATGACCATGCGCCGGGCCTACGGCGTCACCAAGACCACCTTGAGCTTCGACGGGACCACCCGAGGCCACGCCCCGCTTTACGCCTTCAACAGGGGCTCGCTTACGATCCGTGGACCACTCTGGGACACTTTACGTAACTACCACCGCCTCTACAAGGAAGTGACCTGGGTGAATCGGACCACCCCGGAAATCAACGCCCGTACGCACTACCCGAGCAACGTCGCTCTCAGCAACGCAGGTTACGGAACACGCAGTCATTATGGCCGTTTATTCAATAGGACGGACACGCTGACCGGTGATTTCCTTAACGCCACGAGCCTATTCACCCTGCCCGCGCCGCGGCCCACCAAGGTCGCGGTGTCACCTTACGTCAGCCGCGAAATACTCGCCTTCGGATTGCAGAATCACGGCGGCCTGGCCCGCCTCACGGTGACGCCGATCGTCGTCTTGCATAATCCTTACGGAATCAACTTACGGCTCGGAAGAAAGAATAACCCCATTGAACCGGCTGGCATGCGTTTCTCCTTCCGTAGTTGGGATAAGCTGAGCCTCACGGTCCAAACAGGTTCCTCGCCGACCATAACGAGATCCCTCCTGCAATTGGCCGCGGCCAACACGACTCCGCCCAATCCGGTTCCGACTGCTGATGAAAGTTTCCGGACCTACATCGGCGCAGGAGTGCTCCTGGCGCCCGGTGAATTCAGGATCTTCTCCCTGCCTGGGGTAGGCACTAACCCGCCGGTCGACACCCGGCCGGCGCCTTTTAATCGGACCGGAGGCATCATGCTACAGGGCCTCGAGACGCGCGGCGGCTTCTGGCTTAACTTGCCCTCAGCTACAGGGGCGACCCTGTCCGCCACGGCCTCGTCCACGACCGTCCGCCTGATGAACAGCGGAGTCTTCGAAACACGCGTGATGCTCCCTGCATGGCCGGGTGACAACATCGAAGCCGACTCCCTCGACGGCGCCAGCGAGCTCAACACGCTCATGACGACCGATCTCAGCCGAAGCGCGTCATCCCCCCTGGCCTTCACTTTCGGCGGAAGCAGCGGCGTCAGCCTACCCGTCATCGGCGCCGAGCCGCGCATCCTTGGCGTCATCGACCAGGGACTGCGCTGGCCTCTCGACCTTGGACCGTGGCCTCTTTTTTCCCATTCTAATCCGATGGCCCCGGTGACACGGGCCGACGCCAGTGGCAGAGCCACCAGCTCCACCCCGGCCGGGCGAGCCTTCACCTCCCCTAGCTACCGGACGACGATGTCACGGCCGAGCGTCTGGGGTAATGTGATCGAGTTCACCGGCATCGTCGGCACCCAGGCCTTCGGCGGGTTGAGCCAGACGAGTTCCTTGTCCGGCGGAATCAACGGCGTATCCTCAGCGGTCTACACGGAGGTGGCGCTGGCGCCGCCGCTTTCCCTGGCCCAATATACTCACGCCAATTTCGGCCTACGTGATCAGGATCCCCTTTTTCAGATCGGTCAGAGTTTTGCTCCTCTCAATTGCTACAACAATTCCGCTACCACGACGGACAGCGGCGCCGGCATCACGAACCACGAGGGCAGCTGGATGGCGAACGTGGCCCTCTTCGACCGATTCTTCCTTTCCGGCGCGGCACCCGTCATCCGTCGGGACGACGACGTCGCCGAAGTCAAGTCGCTGGAAAATGTGCTCGATGATTTTGCCGCCGGTCAAGGCAAGCTGGCGAATCCACGCACCTGGCTCTTCGCCCAACGCGATGAAGAAACCGTCCGTCGGATGCTCCGCGACCATCGGCGCATCGCCGGGACGATCCTTTCGGAAGGCACCTTCAACGTGAACAGCACGTCGGTGCCGGCTTGGGCGGCCTTGCTCGCGAGCGCCAAACGGAACGCCCTCGGCGCAGCGAACGAACTGGAGCCTTCGCCCACCATTAACGCCCGCTTCCCGCGCGCCGTCCGGGCCGACGGAGCCGCCGTCAGCAACCGCAGTAACTTCATCGAGCCTAACGCCTGGACGGGCCTCGCCACGCTGAGCGACGACCAGATCTGGACCCTCGCCCGCTTCATCGTGGAGGAGATGCGCAACCGGATGCGTTTCAACCATCGTTATGAATACGGCCTGCGCGCCACGCCCTACCTCGACATCCACTACGTCATCCGGAACCGCGGCGCCGAAGTGCCCCTGCCGTTCATCGGGCTTTCCCAATTCCTGAATCGGTTCAACTGCTCGCCTTACGCCAATGATGTCGCCTGGCAAGGGTGCCTCCAGAACGCGATCCTGCGTGCCGACTTCGATGGCGCGAATCTTTCGAACCGCAGCACGCCGCTCGCGCCCGCACCGGCCTTCGGCACCGCCCAGACTGCGGCGAATTCCACCCTGGCAGGGGGCGTTCCCTACGTCTTCGTCCCCAGCAACGCGGTGGCGACACACCCACGGATCAACCCTTCCCAGAATCGTAACCACGCGCTCCGAGCGGCGCCGACCTCCCTCACGCAAGCCGACATCCTGGCCGCCGTCGGCTCATCGCTGGCGACCCGCTCGGACACGTTCGTCATCCGCTGCTTCGGGGATGCCGCCGACCCCCTGGATCCGTCCAAGACGCTCGCCTCCTGCTGGATCGAAGCGGTCGTGCAACGCATCCCGGAATTCTGCGACCCCAGCCAGCCGCCCGAGACCGAAGTCAGCAGCCCAACGGACGGTCAGAAGCACAATCCTTTGCTTAGCCCGGTGAACCAGACCCTGGGACGCCGCTTCATCATCCTCTCCTCCCGTATGTTGGGTCCGAACGACCTATGAGATTGCCCGTC
>CAXNHL010000093.1:0-5505 GCA_964202105.1 Opitutales bacterium
GGCCAGAAGAGGGAAGCCGCCGACTTGAAGCCGAGCGCGGCGAAGCAGATGGCGCCGAAGGCGACGGCGGGCGCGGAGAATCCGGCGACCAGCATGCCGAGTCCGGCGACGACGAGGGCCACCGCCACCCAGACTTGCGGGTGCTTCCAGCGCGCGGCGGCATGGGCGGCGACGATCATGCCGACGATGGAGACGATCCACGGCAGCGAGTTGAGGAAGCCGCCCGACATCGCCGCGACGGCCTTAGGGTCGGCGTAGCCGAGCCAGCGGACGAACTGTTCGGTGAGGCCGAGAAGCCCGCCGTGCGGGGCCGGCGTCGCGAGCATCTCCTTGATGATCGCGGGCAGCCAGAAGGTGACGGCGTAGATCGTGAGCTGGATCGCGAAATAAATGCCGCAGAAGCCGAGGACCATCGGCGACGTGAGCAAGCTCAGCTTGTCGACGGAGCCGGGGCGTGTCGCACTCGCGCGTTCTGAGGCGAGCGTCCGGTCGAGCGCCTCGCGTTCCGCGGAGCTCAGCCAGCGGGCTTGGCTGATATCGGATTCCAGCAAGAGCCAGAGCACGCCCGCCATCAGGACGGAGAACGCGCCTTCCAGGACGATCATCCACTGCCAGGGCTGTAGACCGGGGATGCTGAGTTGCAGCAGGAAGGCGGAGAGCGGGCCGGAGATGATCGTCGCGATGGCGGAACCGCTCAGGAAGATGGCCATCGCCTTGCCCCGGTCGGCGGCCGGCAGCCAGCGGGTGAAGTAATAGACGACCCCGGGGAAGAAACCGGCTTCCGCGGCGCCGAGCGCGAAACGCAGCGCGTAGAATTCATACTCATTGCGCACGAACGCCAGCGCGGTGGCCAGCAGGCCCCAGGTAACGGCGATGATCGTCAGCCAGCGGCGGGCGCCGAGGCGTTCGAGCGCGAGGTTGGCCGGGACTTCCAGCAGGGCGTAACCCCAGAAGAAGAGTCCGGCCCCGAAGCCGTAGGCGAGGTCGCCGATGCCGAGCTCGGCGCCGAGCTGCTCCTTGATGAAGCTGATGTTCACCCGGTCGATGTAGTTCACGATGAACATCACGACGAAGAGCGGGAGGACCCGCCATTTGACCTTGGAGACCGCGGACTGGAGCTCGAGCTCGCGCATCCGGGCTTACTTGACGCCGGCCTTGGCGATCAGGGCGGCGAGCTGCTCGACTTCGGCCGGCTTGAGGTCCGTCAGCGGGGCGCGCACGGGTCCGGCGCCGTGTCCGACGATGGTCGCGCCGGCCTTGATGATGCTCACGGCGTAGCCGGCGCTCTTGTTGCGGATCTCGAGGTAGGGCAGGAAGAACGTGTCGAGCAGGCGGTTCTGCGTCGCGTGGTCTTCCTTCGCGACGGCGTGGTAGAAGTCCATCGCGGCCTGCGGGATGAAGTTGAACACCGCGGAGGAGTAGACCGGCACGCCCATGGCCTTGTAGGCCGCGGCGTAGACTTCGGCGGTCGGGAGGCCGCCGAGGTAGCTGAAGCGGTCGCCCATGCGTCGTCGGATCGAGACCATGAGCTCGATGTCACCGAAGCCGTCCTTGTAACCGATGAGGTTCGGATTGTTGGCGGCGAGCTTCTCGAGGTGGTGCGGCTGGAGGCGGCAGACGTTGCGGTTGTAGACCACGACGCCGATCTTGACGGACTTGCAGACCTGGTCGACGTGCCCGGCGACGCCTTCCTGGTTGGTCTCGGTGAGGTAATGCGGCAGGAGCAGGATGCCCTTGGCGCCGAGGCGCTCAGCTTCCTGCGCGTATTGGATGGCCACGCGCGTCGGGCCGCCCGCGCCGGCGAGGATCGGGACGAGTCCGTCGCAGGTGTCGACCGCGGTCTTGATGACGGCGGAGTATTCCTTGGGTTCGAGAGAGAAGAACTCACCCGTGCCGCCCGCGGCGAAGAGCGCGGTGGCGCCGTAGGGCGCGAGCCACTGCAGGCGCTTGGCGTAGCCGGCGGCGTCGAAGTCGCCGTTGGCCTGGAAGTCGGTGATCGGGAAGGAGAGCAGTCCGGAGGAGAGGACCTTCTGGAGTTCGAGGGGGGACATGGGACGAAAGAGGGGTAGGGGTGGGGATAGGGGTAGGGGTGTCAGAGCGCGGCGTTGGTGCGGGTGCCGTTGACGAGGCGGGAGAGGCCGAGGGGGTTGGCGTTCCGCAGTTCGGCGGGCAGGGCGGCGTCCGGATAGTTCTGGAAGCAGACGAGACGCGTAAAGCGGTAGATGGCGTTGGAGCCGACGGACGTGGTGCGGCCATCGGAGAGCGACGGGTAGGGGCCGCCGTGCACGATGGCGTGCGAGACTTCGACGCCGGTGGGGAAGCCGTTGATGACGACGCGGCCGGCGACGGCCTCAAGGCGGGCGATGAGCGCGGCGTGCTGGCCGAGTTCGGCGTCGGTGCCGTGGATGGTCGCGGTGAGGTTGCCGTGCAGGGCGCCGAGGACGGCGTCGACCTCGCGCTGATCGGCGCACCAGATGACGAGCGAGCTCGGTCCGAAGATTTCTTCCTGGAGGGAGGCGTCGGCGACGAAGGTCTTGGCTTCGGTCGCGAAAAGCGTGGCGACGGCGCGGTTGGGCTGGCCGCTGGACTTGCCTTGGGCGATCACCTTGACGCCGCTTTGGGCGGTGCGAGCGGCGAGACCCTTCTGGTAAGCCTGATGGATACCGGCGGTGAGCATGACGCCATCGGCGCATTCGGTGAAGAGCGCGGAGAGCTTGGCGACGAAGGCTTCGGCGGCGGCGGAGCGGGTCAGGACGATCAGGCCCGGCTGGGTGCAGAACTGACCGACGCCCAGCGTGCAGGAACCGACCAGGCCGGTAGCGATGGCTTCACCGCGGGCGGCGAGGGCGCCTTCGAGCAGGACGACCGGGTTGACGCTGCTCATCTCGGCGTAGACCGGGATCGGCGTAGGACGGGCGGCGGCGGTGTCCATCAGGGCGCGGCCGCCGACGCGGGAGCCGGTGAAGCCGATGGCGCGGAGGGCCGGGTGCTTGGCGACCTGCTGGCCGATGACCCGTCCTTCACCCATCAGGAGAGAGAACGTGCCTTCGGGCAGACCGGCGGCCTTGACGGCTTCGATAATGAGGCCGCCCATGATCTCGGCGGTGCCGATGTGCGCGTGGTGCGCCATCACGATGACAGGGCAACCCGCGGCGAAGGCCGAGGCGGTGTCGCCGCCCGCGACGGAGTAGGCGAAGGGGAAGTTGCTCGCGCAGAAGACGGCCACGGGGCCGATGGGGCGGAGGAGTGAGCGATGGTCCGGCTTGGGCAGGGGCTTGCGGTCCGGGTTGGCGGTCTCGATGCGGGCGTCGATCCAGTCGCCTTTCTCGACGAGGTCGGCGAAGAGGCGCAGCTGGCCCATGGTGCGGCCGATCTCGCCTTGGCAACGAGCCTCGGGGAGGCCGGTCTCCTGCGTCGCCCGGGCGACGAGGGCGGGCGTGGCGGCTTCGATGCGGGTGGCGATGTCGCGGAGGAAGGCGGCCTTCTTCTGGCCGGAAAGTCCGGCGAGCACCGGGGTGGCCTGGTCGGCCAGGGCGCAGGCCTTATCCGCTTCGGCCGCGGTGGCGGGGAAGAAGTCTGGCTCGAGGGCAGTGGCGGTCGCCGGGTTGAAGGCGCGGTAGGGCGCGGTGCGGGACTGGCCGCGGGCGAAGCCGATGAAAGAGGTTCCGAGGAGGGTCGACATGGAGAGAGGGGGACGGATAGGGCAGGGGCTGGCCGGAGGCAAACAAGATAGCCCATGGGTTGGGGTTGCGAGCGGTGGCCCGGGCGTTTGGCTGGAGGCAGGCCTGACCCCGGCCGCTCATGCGTTTCCTCGTCATCTTGCTCCTGCATCTGACCGTCGTCCTCTCGGCTGCGCCGGTTTTCGACTGGGCGGCGTCCGGCGGCGGCGTCAAGGCCGACAAGGTGCGAGGATTGAACGTCGACCGCGACGGTAACGTCTTCGTCGCCGGCGAGTGCGCGGACGAGGTCGGCTTCGGTGCGGTCACGCACAAAGGGCTTGGTCTCAACGATGTCTTCGTCGCGAAACTCGACCCCCGCGGAAAATATCTCTGGTCAAAGGTCTCCGGCGGTCCGCAGATCGACCGCGCCTATGCGGTGGCGACCGATGCGAAGGGCAACTCATACGTGACCGGACATTTCCAGGGCGCATCGGCCGAGTTCGACGGACACGCCGTCCGGGGGCGCGGAGATTACGACGCCTTCGTGGTCTCCTACGACCAGGACGGCCGGTTCCGCTGGATCCGTACCGCGGGCGGCCGAGGTTATGACTACGGCCATGCCGTGGCCGTCGACAGCCGGGGCGACGTGATCGTCGCCGGCGCGGTCGTCGGCGAGGCGACCTTCGGCGACGTGGTGGTGCCGAATGAGCCGGGCGCGCATATCTTCGTCGCCAAATACCACGCCGACGGCGAGCTCGTCTGGGTCAAGGTCGCGACCGGCAAAGCCGGCGGTTCCGCCCATGGCGTCGTGGTCGACGGTCGGGACAATATTTATATCGGCGGCCTCAGCACGGGCGCGGGCGCTTTCGGCGCCTTACCCCTGTCATCACCCAAGGGCACTTCGGCGCTCGTGGCGAAGCTGGATCGCGACGGCCAGGTTCTCTGGCTGCGGCAGCACCCGGGCGAACCCAGCTGCCTCTTCCATGAGATCGCGTGCGATGCGCAAGGGCGCGTCTGGGCCAGCGGCATGTTCAAGGGCCGGGCCCAGGTCGGCCCCGAGGCCTACGCCACGACGGGTGAGAAGGATGCCGACGCGTTGCTCTGCCACTACGACGCCGACGGCAAGCTGCTTTGGAGCCGGGTCGGACAGGGGCCGGGTGTCGACTATGGCCTGGGCGTCGCCACGGACGGGACGGGCGACGTGTTCCTCACCGGTGAGTTCTCGGAGGTCTTCACGCTCGGCGGCAAGAGCCTGCGAAGCCGCGGCTCGACCGACGTCTATGTCGCCAGGTTCGACGCGGCAGGGGCGCTGCTCTGGCTCAAGCAGTCCGGCGGCGGCGGTTCGGACAACGCCTATGTCGACGTGATGGACGGACGTGGCGGTCTGCTCATCGCCGGTGCTTTCTCGGGCACGCAGCATCTGGATCATCTCGCCCTCACGAGCAAAGGGAGCGGCGACGCCTATGTCGCCCGACTCGACCTCCGGGCTTCGCCTGCTGATCGGCGCCTTCCGCGGGACAACCTGCTGCTGCGGCATGATGCGTCAGGAAAGGTCATGCCGGTCGCGGACGCCGTCGGCTGGGCCGACCGTCGGGCGGAGATCGTGCGGGGCATGGAGGCCGTGATGGGCCGGCTGCCCGGGGCCGAGCGTAAGGTCCCGCTGACGATGAAGGTGGAGAAGGAGGACGACATGGGGACGTATGTCCGCCGCAAGATCACCTATCAGTCGGAACGCGGTAGCCGCGTCCCCGCCTATCTCTGCGTTCCGAAGACCGCGCTGGCCAAGGGCGTGAAGGTCCCGGCCGTCCTGTGCCTCCATCCGACCGATGACACGGTGGGCGCGGGC
>CAXNHL010000094.1:0-5486 GCA_964202105.1 Opitutales bacterium
GAGCCGCCGATGAGGCCGGCGCCGACTACGGCGATGCGCTTGAATTGAGCCATTTCCAATATTGAAGGTATGACTTTGATGAACCAGAGTGACGAACTATTAAAGCAAACAAACCGCCGGCGACGAAGTTGGCGGCCCGCTCATGAGCAACGGCCCTCGACCACCCAGACCCGACTTCGTGCCCGCCACGGACCCCCGGGCGAGCCGCGGGCGTTTCTCCTTCGAGGCCCTCTGGGTCCGGATCAGGCTTCCGCTGCTCCTGCTGGTGTTCGCCGCCCTGGGCATCACTTCCTTGCTGCTCTACACCTCGGAACGAAGGACGACCCGCCAGTCTGAGCTCACGGTCTCGGCCGCTGACGCGGAAGTCCTGCGTCAGCGATCGCTGCAGGCCGAGGCGGCCTTCGAAAAAATCCGGCAGGTGCGCTTCGAGCTCACGGAAGAGGACATCCGCCTGCTGGAACAAGCCTTGCAGGCGCAAGAAGAGTATCTTTCCGCCCGCCAGTCCGTCGGCACCGAGGACCCGCGTCTGGTGTCCTTGCGTCGCCGCCTCCACCTCCTGCGCGGCGAGCGGCTGCGTCAGGAGTCCGCCACCCTCGAGTCCGCGGCGCTCGCTCTGGCGAAGAACGACGAAGCCGCGGCCATCGTGAAGCTCCGCCGGGCGGTCGCCTGCGAGCAGGAGATCGCCGATCGCTGGCAGTTCTCCGGCCTGGCCGACTCCGGCCGGCGCGCCTTGCTCGACACCCGGCTCCGCCGACTGGAGTCCTCGGCGCTTTGGCAGAAGGGGAGGGCCCTGGAGGCGGAGGCCGAGAAATCCTTCGCGGCCGGCCGTTATGCCGAAGCGGCGGAACGTTTCACGCTGGCGCTCGACGCCGAGAACGAATTCCTCGCACGCTATCGCGACGTCCGGGACACCGCCTTCGGGCGCGCCGAACAGCTGGGCATCCGTCGCGAGACGGCCGTGTCCGGGCTCCTTTGGGAAGACGTGCGCCGCCACCAGGCCGCCGCCGAAGCCGCCGAAGCGAAGTCCGATTGGACCGGCGCCGCGCGCCATTGGCAGGACGCGGTCGATGCTTTCGCGCGCCTGCTCACGGCGCATCCGCGCAGCCAGTTCGCCGACCGCGCCAAGGAAGCCACGATGGCGACGCGCCTGAACTTCGCCCGCTTTCATGACGATATCCTGCGCGTGCGGGCCGAGGTCGCTCGGCTGCGGCAGACCTTGCGCTCCCGCCAAGCCGAAGATGCGCTCCGTCTCGCCGAGACCATCCTGGCGGACGCCCGTCGCCTCGCCGACGCCGGGACCGGTGTCTTCCGACCGGCGGACGACGAACGTCAGGAGCTCGAATTCATCGCCTCTCATGCGGCGACGATCCGCGGTTATCTGCCGGAAGCCGACCGACAGCTCCGTCCTATTCCCGGTCATGCCGGGCGCATGTATCGGACGGAGATCCCCCAAGGCCTTTACGCCTCTTTGATGGACTCGAACCCGAGCGCCTTACGCCGCGAAGCCAATCCCGTCGAATCAGTAGCCTATGCCGACGCCGAACTTTTCGCCCGACGCTTGGGCTGGATCGTCGGGGCTCCGGCGCGGCTTCCGTCCCTCGCCGAGCATGCCGCGGCAGCCGGCGATCTGACCAAGCCGGCTTCATCCGACGTCGCCTGGACCGCCGCCAATACCGATGGAGTCGACGCCCGACCCGTGGGTTCGGCCAAGGCCGACGCGCAGGGCTTCCATGACTTGGTCGGCAATGTCGAGGAATGGACGTCCGCCAAGGATGGTGAGACCCGCGCCCCCGTGGTGGGCGGCAGCGTGGCCACTGCCCCGGCCGCCGGCCTGCCGGTCCGCCAGGTCTTCAAGCGGGAGAAAAGCCGGACGCTCGGCTTCCGCATCGTCATTGAATAATCGGCTCCGGGGCCCAATCATCGCCAGACCCCATGGCCTCCCCCGCCTCCCGCCTCCCGCGCACCGCGATCTTCTTCGCGGCTTACGGGATGCTGGCCGCGCTCTCCCTGTGGTTCGCTTATGAGCTCCGGTTCGTCGGCGCCGATGAACCGACGACCGCGGAGCATCTGGCCTTCGAGTCCTATCTCAACGAACAGCGTCCATACGCGCTGCTCTGGCTCGTCCCTTTGAAGGTATGTCTGCTCGCGTTCTGGGGACAGTTCCGCGGGGTCTTCTATTATTTCCGTCTACCCGACGCCTTGCGCACCGCCCTCGCCCTCGCGACGGCGACCTTCGCGGCGCTCGCCTTGCCCAATCTCCTGGGCGGCGTCGCCCCCGGTGACGCGTTCAGCCTGCCGCGCGGCGTCACGCTGATCGACTTCAACCTCTCGCTGGTCTTGTTCATCGGCTTCCGCGTCTCCGTCCGCGCGCTCCGCGAGCGTTTCTCCGTCGGCACCGGTTCGCCGGCCGGCGTCGTCGAGCGCATCGCCGTCGTCGGCGCCGGCCAGACGGGCGCCCAGTTGGTCGCCGATCTGCTCGGCCGTCGCGGTCACGGCCTCGAACCGGTCTGCTTCCTCGACGACGACGTCGCCAAGCACGACCTGCACATCCACGGCGTCCCGGTGGTCGGATCGCCGGCGCGCATGAGCGAACTCGCTGAGAAGTTCGGCGTCACCGAGATCATCCTCGCCCTGCCTGCCACCAGCGTCCGCCGCATCCGCGAAGTCAGCGCCCTCGCCGCCGCCAATAATCTCCGCGTGCTCGTCGTTCCCTCGATGGCGGAGCTCGCCGGCGGTCGCGTTCGCGCCTCCGACATCCGCCCCATCTCCGTCGAAGACATCCTCGGCCGGGCGCCCGCGCAACTCGACGACGCCGCGATCGCGGCGATGGTCAAAGGACGCATCGTGCTCGTCACCGGCGCCGGCGGCAGCATCGGACTGGAGTTAAGTCGGCAGGTCGCGGCGCACGGACCGGCCAAGCTCCTGCTGCTCGACCAGTGCGAAGTGCTCCTCTATCAGGCCGAGCAGGAACTGATCGCCGCCGGTTACGGCGCCCTCATCACGCCGCTCGTCGGTGACGTCACGGACCTCGCGCGGATGACGGCGGTCTTCGCGGCGCATCGCCCGAGCCTCGTCCTGCACGCCGCGGCGCATAAGCACGTCCCAATGATGGAAGCCCAGCCGGGTGAGGCCTTGAAGAACAACGTCGAAGGCACCTGGGTCGTCGCCCATCTCGCCGCCGAACATGGCGCGGAGAAGTTTGTGCTCATCTCTTCGGATAAGGCGGTCAATCCCACCAACGTCATGGGCGCGAGCAAGCGGCTCGCCGAGCTGATGCTCCGTTCACTCCAAGCCCGGACCGGCGGACGTACGAGCTTCATGGCCGTGCGCTTCGGCAACGTCCTCGGCTCGTCCGGCTCGGTAATCCCGATTTTCCGCCGGCAGATCGCCGCGGGCGGCCCGGTCACGGTCACGCACCCGGACGTGAAGCGCTATTTCATGACGATTCCCGAGGCGGTCGGGCTCGTCCTCCAGAGCGCGACGCTCGGTCAGGGCGGCGACATCCTCGTCCTTGAGATGGGCGAGCCGCTTAAGATCATCGACGTCGCCCGTCAGCTCATCGAACTCAGCGGCCTGAGGCCGGACGTTGACATCGAGATCCGGATCATCGGCCTGCGCCCCGGCGAGAAGCTCGTCGAGGAGCTGCAGTGCGAAGGCGAGCAGTTCCGGCCGACGACGCACCCGCGGGTCTTCCGTTTCGTGGCCGCCGGCGAGGCCTCCCTCACGCCTGAGGCCTTACGTGCGCAGGTGACCGACCTTCTTCGCCTGGAACCGGGCGACTGCAAGCAGGGCATCCGCCGGCTCGTCCCCGAATACGTCCCGTTCGCGGAGTAGTTTTTTCGCTTCGGGCTTCACAGGCGGGGGAGCCTCCGACACGCTTCGGTCATGGCTCGCGCGCTTTCCTCCGCACCTCAGGTCGGCATCATCATGGGTTCCCAGTCCGACTGGGAGACGATGGTCAACGCCGCCGACACGCTCAAGAAACTCGGCGTCGCCTTCGAAGCCGAAGTCGTCAGCGCCCACCGCACCCCGCTGAAGCTCAAGGATTACGCCCTGGCGGCCCGCCGCCGCGGCCTGAAGGTCATCATCGCCGGCGCCGGCGGCGCGGCCCACCTGCCCGGGATGGTCGCTGCGATGACCTCGCTCCCCGTCATGGGCGTCCCCGTGCAGTCCAAGTCTCTCGACGGCATCGACTCGCTACTCTCCATCGTCCAGATGCCCGCCGGCATCCCGGTGCACACGTTCGCGATCGGCCGCGCCGGCGCGATCAACGCCGCCCTCGGCGCCGCCGCGATCCTCGCCCTTTCTGACGCTAAGCTCGCCAAGAAGCTGGATGGCTACCGTGCCGCGCAGACCAAGGCCGTGCTCGATAACCCGATCCCCGGCCGTAAGGGCAAGAAGCGCTAAGTCATGGAGCGCCCCCTGCAGCCCGGCGGAACGATCGGTATCCTCGGCGGCGGCCAGCTTGGCCGCATGTCGGCCATCGCCGCCCGTCGGCTCGGTTATAAGGTGCGTACGTTCGATCCCTCTGCCGGCGCCTGCGCCGCGGCGATCGCCGATGAACACGTCACCGCCGATTGGAGCGACACCGTCGCGTTGACGCGTTTCGCGCAAGGCTGCGGCCGCGTCACGCTCGAGTTCGAGAACATCCCGCCCGCCACGGTCGAGTTCGTCGCGAAGTCCGTGCCGTGCCACCCGTCCGCCTCCGTCCTGGCGACCTGCCAGAACCGCCGTCGCGAGAAGGAGTTCCTCCGCGCCTCCGGTATCCCTTGCGCCAATTTCGCCGTCGTCTCCTCGCTCGCCGAATTGCAGGCCGCGGTGAAGACCATCGGCTTCCCCTGCGTGCTCAAGACCGCTGACTTCGGTTACGACGGCAAGGGCCAGGTCAAGCTACCGACCGCCGAAGCCGACCTCGCCGCCGCGTGGGCGAAGATCGGTGGCGCCGTAGGCGTCCTCGAAGCGTGGGTGCCTTTCCAGATGGAGGTCTCCGTGCTCGTCGCGCGCACCGTCGATGGTCGCACCGCCGTCTACGATCCCGCCGAGAACATCCACCGTAACCATATCCTGCACCTCTCGCTTTCGCCGGCCCGCATCTCTGCGGCCACCGCTGCCGAAGCCCGCGCGCTCGCCTTGAGCATCGCCGAGAAGATCCAGCTTGTCGGTCTCCTCGCCGTCGAGATGTTCGTCCAGGACGGCCGCATCGTCGTCAACGAGCTCGCCCCGCGTCCGCACAACAGCGGCCACCAGACTTTTGACGCCAACGAGACCAGCCAGTTCGAACAGCACGTCCGCGCCGTCTGCGGTCTGCCGCTCGGCGGCACCAAGCCCCTCGCGCCTTCCGCGATGGTGAACCTCCTCGGCGATGTCTGGCGTAATGGCCAGGAGCCCGACTGGACCAAGGTCCTCGCCGATCCCTCCGCGAAGTTGCACCTTTACGACAAGGGCCAGGCTGCACCGGGCCGGAAGATGGGCCACATCACCGTCAC
>CAXNHL010000095.1:0-5452 GCA_964202105.1 Opitutales bacterium
TCCCAACCTCCCTCTTCCGAAGCATGAAAATCCTTTTCGTGACCCCTGAACTCGCGCCTTGGTCCAAGGCCGGCGGCCTCGGCGACGCCACCGTCGCGCTGGGTAAGGCCTTGGCCGCGCTCGGCCACGACGTCCGCGCGGTCACGCCGCTCTACGGATCAGTCCCCGGTCGCGAGCAGATGGGCACGCTCATCGAGACCCTCAAGGTCGGCGTCGGCGGCGATCCGCGCCGGGCGGCCTGCCGCGTGCGCACCCTCGCGGTCTCGCCGCGCTTCGAAGCCTGGTTCATCGAACACGAAGATTTCTACGGCGCCCGCGAGATCTACCCGGCACGCGAAGATGCCGGCGAACGCGCGACCTTCTTCGGCCGGGCCGGCCTGGATGCCTGCCTCGCGACCAGCTGGATCCCGGACGTCATCCATTGCCACGACTGGACCGCCGGCCTCGTCCCCGTGCTGCTCAACACCACGCTTAAGACCACCGCGCTCGGCAGCGCCCGCACGGTGATTTCCATCCACAATCTGCAGCATCAAGGCCTGCACCCTCGGCGCCTCATGGCGTATCTCGGCCTGCCGGAATTCCTCTGGAGCCCGCAGGAACTTGAGTGTCTCGGTGGCGTCAACTTCCTCAAAGGCGGCATCCTGCATGCCAGCAAAGTCATCACCGTCAGCCCGACCTACGCGCAGGAGATCCTCACTCCCGCGTTCGGTTACGGCCTCGATGAAGTCGTGCGCCGACGGGCGGGCGCGCTCAGCGGCATCCTGAACGGCGTCGATCGCGACGAATGGGATCCCGCTACCGACAAGCATCTCGAAAAAGCGTTCTCGGCGGCGAAGCCCGCCGGCAAGGCCGAGTGCAAGACCGCGCTCCTGCGCGAACTCGACCTGCCGACGGACGACGAACTTCCGCTCGTGGGCGTGATCTCGCGACTGTGGGATCAGAAAGGCCTCGACCTCGCCGCGGGCGTGCTCCCGCGTTTCCTGCGCGAACAAAAGCTGCGCTTCGTGCTGCTCGGCAGCGGTGATGCCGCGCTCGAGAACGAGTATCGCCGGCTCGCGGCCGACTTCCCACGCCTGTGCGCCGTGCGTATCGGTTACGACAACGGCCTCTCGCATCGCATCGAAGCCGGCAGCGACTTCTTCCTCATGCCGAGCCGCTTCGAACCGTGCGGTCTCAACCAGATGTATTCGATGGCCTACGGCACGCTCCCGATCGTGCGCGCGACCGGCGGACTCGCCGACACCGTCACCGGCTGGGACGGTAAAGAACAAGGCACCGGCATCGTCTTCGAGCACGCCGATCAAGGCGGCATCACGTGGGCCTTGGAGCGGGCGCTCGAACTTTACGCACAGCCCAAGGCCTTCAAAGCATTGCGGAAGCAGGCCATGAAGCAGGATTTCAGCTGGGCGAAGGCCGCGGAAGCGCATCTCGCGGTCTATCAGTCGGCCTGAGCTTAGAATCGCACAGCAGTTTCAGCCTAAAAAAAAGCAAATTCGGGCCGTATTGCCGAAAAACGACCTGAAAAGGTCAATTTCCTGTGCCAATGGCACGGTTTAAGGGTTTGGCACGGGGTTAGCATAAGGGGTGATGCCATGAAGCACATCACCGCCCTCACCCTCACCACCCTCCTCGCCGCGACCGGTCTTGCCCAGACCGCCGCCGCAGCCGCCCCCGCCCCGGTCGCCTACGACCTGACGGCCGGCTACGACAGCGAGTACTACTACCGCGGCCTCTGGTTCTCCAACCAGAACGCCTGGTACAACATCGGCGCTTCCAAGAAGCTGTCCGACACCACCACGCTCAACGCGCTGGCTTACTACACGTCGAGCAACGATCGTCGTTCCCTCTACCAGGAACTCGACCTCGGCGCCTCGCTCGCCTACGACGCCGGCTTCGCCACGCTGACCGCCGGTTACACGTACTTCTTCTTCCTGAACGGTTACGTCGGTAACGGCGCCGGCCAGACCTTCGCCTCGGAGTTCTTCGTGAGCGCCGCCAAGACCGTCGGCCCGGTGAACGTCACCGCCACCTACGCCTACGATCTCTACATCGACGCTGGCTACGCTGAGCTCGCCGTGGACAAGTCCTTCGCCCTCACCGACTCGACCTCCCTCGTCCTCAAGGCCGTGGCGGGTTACAGCGTCGGCGGCTACTACACCGCCTTCAACGGCGCGGGCTTCAACACCGGCACCGAAAGCGCTTGGACCCACGTCGCCGTGACCGCCTCGCTCCCGATCGCCCTGTCCAAGACCGCCACCCTGACGCCCTACGTCTCCTACAACATGTCGGGAGCCGGCCGCACCGAGTCCAACACCGCCGCCTCCGCCTTCGGTGGAGACGACGATCAGCTGTTCTTCGGCGCCTCGATCAAGGCCGTCTTCTAAGGACCTGAGCCGGGTGGTCTTCGGACCGCCCGGCCTTCCTTGGACTGAACCATTCCCCGGCCTGGAACAGTTTCAGAACCGGGAGATTGCAGCATAGCAAAAGGGGTGCTTTCCGGGAGGAAAGCACCCCTTCTTCTTTGTTAGGTTGAAAATCGCCGGAAGAAGGCAATGTTCCCACCTCCATGCTCGAGTCCGCCCGCAAACCCGACTGGCTCCGCGCCAAGCTTCCCAGCGGTCCCGACTTCCTGGAGACCAAGAAGAACGTCGACGAGCATAAGCTGCACACGGTCTGCCAGTCCGCGCAGTGCCCCAACATGGGCGAATGCTGGTCCCGTGGCAGCGCCACGGTGATGATCCTCGGCAACGTCTGCACCCGCTCCTGTACCTTCTGCGCCGTCCTCTCCGGCCGCCCCAGCGAACTCGACCTCGGCGAACCGGCCCGCGTGGCCGAATCCATCGCCCTGATGAACCTCAAGCACGTGGTCATCACTTCCGTCGCCCGCGATGACCTCAAGGACGGCGGCGCCTCCGTCTGGGCCGCGACCATCCGTGCGACCCGCCACCGCTGCCCGAACACGACCATCGAGGTCCTCCCGGCCGACTTCCGCGGCGAGCAGGAGCACCTCGACACGCTGCTCGACGCCCGGCCCGACATCCTCAACCACAACCTCGAGACGGTCGAACGCCTGCAGCGCCCGGTCCGCAAGACCGCCCGCTACGAACGCTCCTTCTGGGTGCTCAAGCACGCCAAGTCCCGCGACTTCATCACCAAGACCGGCATCATGCTCGGTATCGGCGAACGCAAGGAAGAGGTCGCCCAGCTGATCCGCGACATCGCCGCCGCCGACGTGGACATCCTGACCATCGGCCAGTATCTCTCGCCGAGCAAGGAACACGCCCCGATCGACCGCTGGGTCACGCCCGAAGAATTCGCCGAGTGGAAGACCTTCGCCCTGGAAGTCGGCGTGAAGCACGTCGAGTCCGGCCCCTTGGTCCGCTCCTCCTACCGGGCCGACGAACAGGTCGTGAAGTTCAGCCTGATGGATCGCCGCCAGCGACCCGCCCGCTAATCCGTGGAAGGCCTGCCTCCCGTCGATTTCCGCGGCGAGCTCAACGATGAGCAATACGCCGCGGTGACCTCGCCGCGCGGCCCCGCGCTCGTACTGGCCGGCGCCGGCTCGGGCAAGACCCGCACCCTGACCTACCGCGTGGCCTGGCTCCTGCACCAAGGCGCCAAGCCCTGGGACATCCTACTGCTGACGTTCACGAACAAGTCGGCCAAGGAGATGCTCGAGCGCGTCGAAGACCTCACCGGCATCCCGCGCGGCCAGTTCTGGGGCGGCACCTTCCACTCCATCGGCCAACGCATCCTGCGCCGCAACGCGGCCGTGGCTTCGCGCTCGCCGGACTTTACCATCCTCGACCAGAAGGAATCGGAGCAGCTTTTCTCCGAGATCGTGAAGTCGATCGACGGCGCCTTCATAAAGGACAAGACGAACCCCAAGGCGGCCGTCATCCTCGACGCCTATTCGCACGCCCGCAATACGCTCCGCCCCCTGCAGGACGTCCTCGCCGAACGCCTCGACTGGATGAAAGGCGGCCCGGAGAAGCTCATGCAGTTCTGCACGGCCTACGCCGCGGCGAAGCAGGAGCGTAACCTGTGCGACTTCGATGACCTGCTGAGCCTGTGGCTGCATGTGCTCGAGAACGACCCGGCCGCCCTCGCCCACTACCGCCAACGCTTCAAGCACATCCTGGTGGACGAGTTCCAGGACACCAACCGCCTGCAGAGCCGCATCATCGACCTGCTCGCCAGCGAGCACCAGATCATGGCCGTCGGCGACGACGCCCAGTGCATCTACACCTGGCGCGGCGCGGACTGGGAAAACATCGTCGCCTTCCCGCAGCGCCACCCGGGCACGCTGATCCACACGATCGACACGAACTACCGTTCGACCCCGGAGATCCTGGCCTTCGCCAACGAGATCCTCAGCCACCGTCCGCGCGTCGAAGGCTTCGACCGTCGCCTCCAGGCCGTGCGTCAGAGCGGCCCTCAGCCCACCGTCTTCACCGTCGGCGACACTTCCCAGCAGGCGAAACTCGTGGTCCGCAAGCTCATGCAGCTGCACCATGAAGGCCACGCGCTCAAGGACATGCACGTGCTCTACCGCGCGCACTACCAGTCCTTGGAACTACAGATGGAACTCAACGCCATGGGCGTGCCGTTCGTCATCACCAGCGGCCACAAGTTCTTCGACCTCGCGCATGTGAAGGACATCCTCGCCCACCTGCGTTTCGTGCACAATCCGCTCGATCAGGTCGCGCTGTCCCGCCTGCTCTGCCTCCTCCCGAAGGTCGGCCCGGTCGCCGCCGAGAAGATCAGCAAGGCCGCCCGTGAGACCGACGAAGCCCAGGGTCGCGGACTGGTCCGCGCGCTTCGCGCCGACGCGGTGCTCAAGCGCGTGCCTGAATCCGCGAAGGACGATTTCAACGACCTGACCATCACGCTCGAGGACATGCTCGAAGGCCTCGAGGCCGCCAAGGCCAAGCCGGGCCCCGTCGCGCCCGCGCCCGATCTCTTCGTCGCGGCTTCCGACGCGAACTCCGTCAAGGTCGCCCGGACGCCGGCCGAGACAGTCCGCGTCTGCATCGAGGGCTGGTATGGCACCTTCCTCAAGACGATCTTCCCCGACTGGAAGGAACGCGAACAGGACCTCCAAGGCCTCATCGGCTTCGCCTCGAAGTTCGAGGATATCGGCGACCTCATCGCCCAGGTCGCCCTGCTCAATGGCGAGTCCTCGGACAAGAAGGCCGAGCCGGAGGAGGACATGCTCCGCCTCACGACCATCCACCAGTCCAAGGGCCTCGAGTTCCCGATCGTCTTCCTCTTGGGCTGCGCCGACGGCCTCCTCCCCCTCACCCGCGCCATCGACGAAGGGGACGTCGAGGAGGAACGCCGCCTCTTCTACGTGGCCTGCACGCGCGCCGAGAACATGCTCTTCCTTTTCGCCCCCCGGTTCGCGGTCTCCGGCGAAGGCTACCGTCCGCTCGATCCCTGCCGTTTTCTG
>CAXNHL010000096.1:0-5423 GCA_964202105.1 Opitutales bacterium
TCCGGGATCGGCGAGACGACCGAGCGGCCGACCTGCCAGGCCACGACGCCGGCATGGTCGAGGTCGCTGACTTTGCGACCGAGCGCCAAGGACATGGGGACGGGTGCGTTCAGCCGGCCGGCTTCGATCTGGGCTTTGACCTGCAGCGCCAAGGCCACCCGCCAGCGCTCTTCGGGAGTCAGCAGGCCGAAATCATATTCCGGATCGTCCGCCGCGGCGTCCCGGAGCTCGACCTTGGCGTAGCGCCGCCACTTGGTCAGCCAGACTTCCCACTGGTCCGTGCCACGGAGGGGCGGCTTGCCCAGCCATTCGGGGATGTCTTCGCGCATAGCAACAATACAGGGCTTTTGGCCCAACCGCCGAGAGGAGGCAAGCAAAAGGTGAAACTATGTTCACTATCCATAGGGGTATCTCCCTGTCTGAGGTAGGCTTAACCCCCGAAAAAACCTCTCAAAAACCGATTTTTCATCGAACTATTCCTCCCGTTTGGTGTTATCTACCCGTACCCCTTCTTACCCAAGTGATCCGCGCTCATTCCACCCCTCGTCAACGGCGGGCTTCTCTGCCTATTTTCTGCCTGTTGCTGGCTGCCGCCTCCGCCCCCGTCGTGGGCTTCGGTCAGGCCGCACCGGCCGCTCCTGCCGCCGCCCCGGCTGCACCGGCCGCTCCCGCCGTCGTCCCTGGGGTCGTCGCCGCGGTCCCGCTTCCGGGCCTCATCGGTTCCGACCAGATCGGCCCGGTCATCCTCCGCGATGAGACCGTCGCCCAGGTCCTCGACCTGATGCAGCGCTGGACCGGCAAGTCCATCCTCCGCCCGCAAGCCCTCCCGGCCAGCAACTACACGCTCTCGCTCCCGGCTTCGATCACCCGCGACGAAGCGCTCCTCGCCCTCGAGACCTTACTTAACCTCAACGGCATCGCCGTGATCCAGCAGGGCGACAAGTTCCTCAAGGTCGTCCCCAACCTCGTCGCCAAGGCCGAGTCGCCGCAGCTCATCACCGGCTCCGTGCTCTCGCTGCCCCCCAGCGGCCGCATCGCCTCCAAGATCTTCACGCTCAAGCACGCCAACGCCCAGGAGCTCGTCGCCCAGATCGCCTCGGGCCTCAACACCACCCTGGCCTCGCCGCCCGTCTACTTCGGCCGCAACAACGCCCTGCTCATCACCGACTCGATCTCCAACCTCCAGAAGATAGAGACGCTCACCATGCAGATCGACAAGCCGCAGCTCGATCTCGTGGTCACGAAGAGCTACGTGCTCAAGAACGCGATGGCGACCGACATGGTCAACAAGCTCAACTCGATGCTGCGTTCGCCCGCCACGGTCTCCGGCGGCGCGCCGTTCCGCCTCAGCACGGGCACGACCTTCCTCGCCGACGAGCGCACCAACCGCGTCCTGCTCATGGGCTCGGCCGACCAGCACACGTTCTTCGATAACCTGATCGAGACCCTCGACCAGAAGTCCAACCCGAACACGAAGACGGACGTGATCTTCCTTCGCCACGCCGACGCGCAGCAGGTCGCCACGCTCGTCACCTCCCTCGTCACGGGCCAGACGACCGCCGCCGCCCGCGCCGGCAATACGATCCGTAGCACCACCCTCAACCGTACCCCGACTCCGGCCCCGACGGCCGCCGCCGCTCCCGGCGCCCCGCAGATGGGCGCTGACGAGTTCAGCAGCAACCTCACGGTGCTGCCCGACATCCGCAGCAACTCCGTCGTGGTCTCCGGCACCAACGACGACCTTCGCCTCCTCCACGACCTGATCGACAAGGTCGACGTCGTCCTGCCGCAGGTCCGCATCGAAGTCGTGATCGCCGAAGTGAAGCTCTCCGACAACGAGACGAACGGTTTCAGCACGCTCGGCCTCACGGTCAGCAACGGCAAGCTCGTCGGCATCGGCGGCACCGGCGGCGGCTTCGGCGTCAACGGCGCGCCCGCGACTTCGCCGACCAGCATCCCCGCCAACACGACCGTGGTCAGCGCCACGCAGGGCGGCTTCAACACCACGACCAACGACCTGAGCGCGACCATCGGCCTCGTCACCACCCCGCGCAAGGGCGACCTGAAGATCCTGTCGGTGCCCGCCGTCACGACGACCCACAACAAGGAGGCCACGCTCTTCGTCGGCGAATCCCGCCCGGTCATCACGGGCTCGACCATCGCCGCGCAGACCGGCCAGATCACCTCGACGGTCTCGCAACGCGACATCGGCATCACGCTCAAGGTCCTGCCCCTCATCGGCAAGGACGGCGCCGTGCAGCTCCAGGTCTCGCAGTCGGTCGAGGACATCCTCGGCTCCACCATCCTCGACGGCAACGACCAGCCGATCATCGGCCGCCGTACGACCGACTCCTTCGTGAGCGCGATGAGCGGCGAAATCATCGTCCTCGGCGGCCTGCAGCGCAAGGTGACCACGAAGTCCACCTCCCGCCTCGGCCCCATCCCGTTCCTCGGCGACCTGCTCGGCTCGTCGACCGACCTCGAGGAGAAGCAGGAGCTCATCATCTTCCTCCGCCCCTACGTGCTCAACGGCTCCGCGGTCGACAATCTCGACGCGCTCAGCCGCGCCACCAGCAGCGCCATCGGCCCCGAGGTGAAGAAGATCATCGATGCCGTCCCCGGCCAGGTTCCCGCCGCCCCGGCCGCTCCCGAGAAGAAGTGACATGCTGACCGTCGACCGGCACGGACTGCCCTCGGCCCTCGCCGAGCGCCTGACCGAAGAGGCCCGCGCCTCGTTCGCGGAGACGCCGCGCGAAGCCCGTTTCAAGTTCCTCGCCCAGGCCCTCGGTCTCGACGAGGCCGCGCTCCTCGCCGAGCTTTCCCGTCTCACGGGCCTCGAGGTGCTCGAAGAGCCCGCCATCGATCCGGACGGCATGAAGATCCTGCCGGCGCGCATCGCCTCCGAAGCCCAGGTCGTCCCGACGCTCCTCCCCGGCGGCGAAGAAGGCCGCCTGCGTCTCGTCACGGCCCTGCCGCCCGACACCGATACGGCCGACTGGGTCGCGACGTTCGCCGCCCGCCGCCCGAAGTGGTATCTCGCGCCGCCCGAACGCGTGGCCGCGCTCATCAACGAGAATTACGGCGTGGGCTCCGGCAGCCTCGAAGACGAAGGCGATGACCTGCCCGCCGCCGAAGTCGCTTCGTCCGATGAAGCCGACCAGGACGCCGCGGTCGTGCGCTTCGTCACCGAAGTCCTCACGCAGGCCGTCGCCGAAGGCGCGACGGACGTCCACTTCGAGCCGCAGGAGAACAACCTGCGCATCCGCTACCGCGTCGACGGCATCCTCATCGCGATCCCGCTGCCCGATAACCTCGCCCGCTTCCAAGACGCGATCATCTCGCGCCTGAAGATCATGGCGCGCCTCAACATCTCGGAGCGTCGCCTCCCGCAGGACGGCCGCATCAACTTCCGCGACGGCAAGAACGTCCTCGATATCCGTGTCTCGACGATCCCGACGATCTACGCGGAGTCGGTCTCGCTGCGTCTTCTCAACCAGCGCAAGGAGGCCTACAACATGGACCGCATCGGCATGAACGCCGAAGAGCAGGCCGCCGTCCGCAAGGTCCTCGATTACCCGCACGGCATCATCCTGGTGACCGGCCCGACGGGCTCCGGCAAGTCGACCACGCTCAACGCTTTCCTCCAGGCGATCAACTCGCCCGACATCCGCATCGTGACGATCGAAGATCCGATCGAGTACGAAGTGCCCGGCGCCAACCAGGTGCAGACGCGCGCCGAGATCGGCCTGACCTTCGCCGGCGCCCTCCGCAGCACGCTCCGCCAGGACCCGGACGTGATCATGGTCGGGGAAATCCGCGACTTGGAGACGGCCGAAATCTCCATCCGCGCCTCGCTCACAGGCCACTTGGTCTTCTCGACCCTCCACACCAACGACGCCCCGGGCGCCATCACGCGCCTCATCGACATGGGCGTCGAACCGTTCCTCGTCGGTTCCGCCGTCGAGCTGGTCATCGCCCAGCGCCTCGTCCGCCGCCTCTGCGCCGACTGCGCCAAGACGGTCCCGGTCGACCGCGCGAAGCTCCTGCCGGCCCTCGAGACGCTCGGCATGGACGAATCGTTCCTCAAGGACGTGACTTCCCTCAAGGAAGCCGTGGGCTGCCGCAAGTGCCGCGGTACGGGTTACCGTGGTCGCGTCGGGGTCTTCGAGATCTTCCACCCGAAGCCGCTGCACGACCTGATCATCACCCGCATCTCCAACCGCGACCTGACCGAGAAGGCGATCGCCCTCGGGATGCGCCCCCTCGCCAAGTCGGGCTGGCTCAAGGTCGCCGCGGGTCTCACGACCATCGATGAGCTCGTCCGCAACCTGAGCTCGAACGAGTAACGCCGCGATGGCCGTCTTCAATTACACCGCGCGCGACGCCGCCGGCGCCGTGACCGAAGGCACCATCGAGGCCCCGCTGCGCCGCGACGCGCTCCGCAAACTCCAGGCCCGCGGCCTCAAGCCGGTGAAGGTCGAGGAATCCGGCGCCGCCGTCCGCGCCAAGGAGTCCGCCCGCGAAGGCGGCCCCGCCGACAAGGACCTGCTGCCGACCGAAGCCGAATGCCTGCCATTCCTGGAGTCGATGGCCGACCTGGTCCGCTCCGGGATGTCCGCCGGCGAAGCGCTCCGTCTCCTCGCCCTCCGCCTCCAGAAATCCCGCCTGCGCGCCCTCTGCGCCGGCATCTGGTCCAAGCTCGGCGAAGGCCAGAGTCTCTCCGTCGCGATGGGCGCCTACCCGCAGGTCTTCGATGGCCAGACGCTCAACCTCATCGCCGCCGGCGAAGCGACCGGCAACATCCGCGACGTCCTCGAACGCCTGATCACCCACTTCACGGAGCAGAAGGAATTCAAACGTAAGCTCATCAGCGCGATGGCCTACCCGCTCTTCATCTGCGTGGTCGCCGTCGGCGTGGTGATCTTCTTCGTGCTCTTCCTGCTGCCGCGCCTGCAGACGCTCCTGACCTCCCTCGGCGGCAAGCTGCCGTTGTCCACCAAACTGCTGATGACCTTCGCCGACGTCTTCGTCGTCGTGGGCCCCATCCTCCTCGTGCTTGGCGTCATCACGGCGATCGGCGTCGCGCGCTGGCGCAAGAGCGAACAAGGCCGCCTGGCCTCCGATGCGCTCCTGCTGAAGATCCCGCTCGCCGGCTCGTTCGTGATGCGCGTCTCGGTCCTCAATTTCTGCCACACGCTCGCGGTGCTCCTCGAGAACGGCATCACGACCGCCGAAGCCCTCCGCCTCGCCGAGAAGACCGCCCCGAACCGCGCCCTCCGTCAGCAGCTTCGCGAAGCGACCGACCGCGTGCTCGAAGGCGACAGCCTCTCGAAGGCCCTGGCGCGCACGGGCTACTTCCCGCGCCTGCTCCTCGACCGCGTCGCCGTCGCCGAACAGACCGGCAACCTGGCCCCCGGCCTCCG
>CAXNHL010000097.1:0-5355 GCA_964202105.1 Opitutales bacterium
GTTGTAACGATGAGAGTCCTGAAGCTCTACGGCGAACCGGAGCGGGTCGATGATCTCCCGGACGCCGAGATAGAGGCGGGTGCGGTGCAGAAACGGCTCATCGACTCCGTCGTGGGCGCGCCGGATATCGTCATCGCGATATTCGTAGCGGAAGCGGTAATCGAGACCGACGTCCAGCCACTTGAACTCGTTGAGCTGAGACCAGGAGCTCGCGGACGCCGGCTCCACATACCGAGGCGGATCCGGATCACGCTTGGTGCTGTAACTCGCAGCTTCCCGATAGAAAGTCCCGGCCTCGGCGCCCGACCACGATACGCCTAGGCCGAGCAGGGCTCGGAGCAGCGAACGGGTGGAAGGACGAGACATGGCTAATTAAGATGATAAGTTTAGTAATGATAAAATGTATTAGGTCGAGTCCGTTCTTTCCTGAGCATGTCATTACCCAAGCAACTTACAAACAGTTACTTGTGACGATACCGTGAAAATCAGAAAACGCCCGCGACGAACCATAGGCTAGCGCTCACGACCATGGCGGTCGCGATCCAGCCGAGGACGAGAATCCAGCGCGGAGCGACGAACGCGCCCATGAGCTTGGCATCACCGGTCATCCGCACCAGCGGCCAGCAGGCGAAACCGAGCTGGAGGCTGAGGATGACCTGACTCCAGAGCAGCAGCGACTCCACCCTGCCCTCCCCGGCCAAACCGATGACCAGCAAAGCCGGCGCCAGCGCGGCGAGGCGCGTGGCCACGCGGATGATCCAGCCGGCCGTCTTGATCTTCAGGAAGCCCTCCAGGACGATCTGACCAGCCATGGTGCCGGTGATGGTCGCGTTCTGACCCGAAGCAAGCAGCGCGACGGCGAAGAGCGTGCCAGCGAACGTGGCGCCAAGCACCCCGTCCAAGAGGCGATGGGCCTCGCGGATGTCGGTCACGGCTTCCGGACGACCATGGAAGGCGGCGGCGCTGAGCACGAGCAGGCCAGCGTTGACGAAGAAGGCGAGACTCAGCGCGAGTGTGGAATCCCAGGTGGCGAAGCGCATGGCCTCACGGCGCTCTTCCTCGGTCCGACCGAAATCGCGGGATCCCACGATCGACGAATGCAGATAGAGGTTATGCGGCATGACCGTCGCGCCGATGATGCCGAGCGCCACGAAGAGCATGCCGGGGCGGGTCAGCACGTCGGTCGTGGGAATAAAGCCCTTCACGAGTTCGGCGACGACGGGCTTGGCCAGCAGGAGCTCCACGCCAATGCAGGCCGCGATGGTCAGGACGAGCACGGCGACGAGCGATTCGAGCCAGCGGTAACCAAGGCGCGTGAGCGCGAGCAGGACGAGCACGTCCAACGCGGTGATGATGGCGCCGAAGAACAGCGGGATGCCGAAGAGAATCTGCAACGCGATGGCCGAACCGAGCAGTTCCGCGAGGTCCATCGCGATGATACCGAGCTGGGCGGCGACCCAGAGGAACTTGCCGACGAGCGGCGAATAGCGCTCGCGACAGGCCTGCGCGAGGTCGAGGCCGGTCGCGACGTTGAGGCGCACGCACAGGTGCTGGAACAGGATCGCCATCAGGTTCGACAGCAGGATCACCCACAGGAGCGCATAACCATACTGCGAACCACCGGCGAGATCGGTGGCCCAGTTACCCGGATCCATGTAACCGACGGAGACGAGGAAACCCGGACCGACGAAACCGAGGAAACGGCGAAAAGCGCTGAAGCGGGAGTCGTTACGGTCGGGATGCGGTTCGCCTGTTCTCATCAGCGTCGAGCATCACGACCGCACGGATGCTGTCAATCCGCCGCCCGCCAGATGGATTCCATAGCCAGAACCGTCCACAAGGCGGTCCGCCAGGCATGGGAGCGGATCAGGCTGGCCAGCGCCGGCGAATCGGGTCCCTCGAACTGCAGGCGACGGTGACACGGCACCGACCAGAGCCCCGTCAGGGCCCAGCAGGCGAGGACTAGCCCAAGGCCCGGCCACCCTTCCCCTCCGCTGAAGACCAGCCATGCGTGGCCACCCAGCTGCAAAAGCAACAAAGGTCCGACGACCCGGCCGACCTTCCGCGTGTAGTCCTCGTGGTGACGGGCGAATTCCGCGGCTTCCCAGCGGGCGAAATCCGGATACGTGCACAGCAGGATCAGCCAGGACACCGCGGCCATGGCGACGTCGACGCAGGCCAGGCCGAGAGCGAGTAAACGAGGGTCCATGAGGGCACCGAAGTCGGTTTTACCCTTTGCACAAATCATCCGGACGCTAAAACCAAGGCATGCCCCGCCTCTTCCTCGGCCTGCTCCTCGCCGCGCTTTCCTGCTTCCTGCCGCTCGGCGCCCAGGAGACCCCGCCCAACATCGTGATCCTCTTCGCCGACGACCTCGGCATCAACGACCTCGGCTGCTTCGGTCGCCAGGACCAGCGCACGCCGAACCTCGATAAGCTCGCCGCCGACGGCGCCCGCTTCACGCAGGCTTACGCCGCCGCTTCGGTATGCTCGCCTTCGCGTGCGGCCCTGATGACAGGCCAGAGCCCCGCCCGCCTGAAGATCACGACCTTCCTTACCGGACGCACCGACCGCTCCTCGCATCGCCTGCTCAGCGCGCCGATCAACCTGAATCTGCCGGCCGGCGTCCCGACGATCGCTGAACTGCTCAAGCCCAAGGGCTACGTCTCCGCCGCCGTCGGCAAGTGGCACCTCGGCGGCAAAGGCCATCAGCCGACCGACCATGGCTTCGACGAATACTTCCCCGGTCGCGCGAACCCCGGCGCGGAATCGCCCCAAGGCGGCAAAGGCGAGCTCGGCCAGGCGGACTTCGCCGCGAAGTTCATCGCGAAGAACAAGGCCAAGCCCTTCCTGCTCTACCTCGCCTTCGACAACCCGCACATCCCGCTCGCCGCGCCGGCCAAGGGCATCGCCGCCAACGCGCAGTCCTTCCACCCGACCTACGCCGCCCTCGTCGAATCGCTCGACGCCGCCTGCGGCCGCGTGCTCAAGGCCCTCGACGAGCATGGCCTCGCCCAGAACACGCTGGTAGTCTTCGCCTCCGACAACGGCGGCGTGCATATCTCCGAGCTCAAGGAAAGCCCCGCGACCTACAACGCGCCGTCCCGCGCCGGCAAAGGCTACCTCTACGAAGGCGGCCTGCGCACGCCGTTGATCATCCGCTACCCCGGACGCATCGCCTCGCGCGTGATTGCCGAACCCGTCGTGCTCGGTGACCTCGTCCCCACGATCTGCGCGCTGGCCAAGGTGCCGGCGCCGAAGACCTTGGATTTCCAGGACATCTCGCCGCTGCTCTTCGACAGCAAGCCGCCGGCCGACGCCGCCAAGCGCCCGCTTTTCTGGCATCAGCCTCACTACATGAACCAAGGCGGCCGGCCCGGCGGCGTGGTCCGCGAGGGCGACTGGAAGCTCATCGAACAATACGAAGACGGCAGCCTCGAGCTCTACGACCTCGCCAAGGATCCGAGCGAGAAGACCGACCTCGCCGCCGCCGAGCCGGCCCGCGTCGCGGCCCTGCGCGGCAAGCTCGAAGCGTGGCGCCGGAGCGTCGGCGCCGAACCCACCAAGGCCAACCCGGACTTCGACCGCGCCGCCTGGGAGGCGTGCTTCGTCAAGACCGACGCGACCAAGCTCCAAGCCCTGCCGACCTCCGAAGCCATGCGCCCCGTCCTCGCCGATTGGCGTAAGGCCATGGACGCCCGCGCTACCGAAGGCCCCAACGCCTTGATCTTCCTCGAGGCCCGCGACGCCCAGGTGAAGGCCGTGAAGATGAAATATGAAGAGCCTCCGCAGAAGGACACGCTCGGCTTCTGGGTGAACCAGGCCGACACGGCGTCATGGACTTTCACCGCGCCCAAGGCCGGCACCTACCGCGTCACCGTGCTCCAGGGCTGCGGTAAGGGCAATGGCGGCTCGGTGGTCGCGCTGGATGCCGCCAAGAGCTCGTGCGAATTCACCGTCGAAGAGACCGGCCACTTCCAGCGCTTCGTCCCGCGCGAAGTCGGTAAGCTGACGCTCGTCGCCGGCGAGAACACGCTCACCGTGCGCCCCGTCAAGAAGGCCAAGGCCGCGGTCATGGACCTCCGCCGCGTGATCCTGGAGCGCGTCGAGTAAACCCTCAGAGGGTCGCGAGCAGGGCCCGCAGTTCCGCTTCCGGCTCCTCGTGTCCCTGCGCCACGGCGAGGGCGAGCGCGTCCGTAAAGGCGGCCTTCGCGCCCTCTCGGTCGCCCGCGGCGAGGAGGCTCTTGCCGAGCAGGATACGCGGCATCATCCAGTCGGCCTTGGAAGCCGCGGCGAGGCGCAGGTGCTCGACGGCGCCGGCGGCGTCGCCTTCGGTGAAGAGGGCCTGGCCGAGGGAGAAACGGAAGAGCGGATTCGCGGGATCAGCCGCGACGTGCCGGCGGAAGATTTCGGAACGGCTCATGCTCAGCGCTTCGCTTTGGCCGTCGAACGGCGGAAGATGACCATCGAGAGGCCGGGCAGGCGGACTTCGATAGAATAGGGGCGACCTTGGCAGGGAATCGCTTCGGCGACCACGCCGCCGAGGTTGCCGAGACCGTGACCGGCATAGTGCTTCGAGTCGGTATTAAGCGCCTCTTCCCAGCGGCCGGGGAACGGCACGCCGAGACGGTAGGTGCGCTCGACGGGCGTGAAGTTGCCCGCGACCGTCCAGGCCTGCTCGCCGCCGCGACGCTCGAAGGCCAGCACGCTCTGCGCGCCGTCGTCGGCGACCAGCCAGGCGAAGCTCTCCGAACGCAGTTCGTTGGACGCCAGTTCGGCGTCGGCCACGTAGAGTTTGTTCAAGTCAGCGACCAGGCGCTGCACACCGAGGTGAATCGGGTATTCCAAGAGATGCCAGTCGAGCGAGGCGTCATATTTCCATTCGGCGAACTGGCCGAACTCGCAGCCCATGAAGAGGGTCTTCTTGCCCGGCCAGGACCACTGCAAGGCCAGCAGGCAGCGTAGATTGGCGGCCTTCGTGGCGTCGTCGCCGCCGCTCATCTTCCCGATCAGCGAGCCTTTGCCGTGGACGACTTCGTCGTGGGAGAACGACTGCACGAAGGCTTCGCTCCACTGGTAGAGCATGCCGAAGGTGAGCTTGTCGTGGTGGAACTTCCGGAACAGCGGGTCCTGCTTGAAGTAATCCAGCGTGTCGTGCATCCACCCCATGTTCCACTTGAAGTCGAAGCCCAGGCCGCCTTCGGGCACGGACTTCGTCACGCCCGGGAAGGACGTGGACTCCTCGGCGATCATCGCGACGCCCGGCTGGTAGAGATGGACGAGCGAGTTGACCTGACGCAGGAACTCGATGGCCTCGATGTTCTCGCGGCCGCCGAAGCGGTTCGGGATCCACTC
>CAXNHL010000098.1:0-5117 GCA_964202105.1 Opitutales bacterium
CGCGGCGACGGTAAGCCCACGACGCCTCTGCCGGTGATCCACGTCGCCGGGAAGAATGACCCCTTGGTCAAGTTCGCTTGGCAGCAGGCGACCTTCGTCGCCGTCCGTCGTTTCAACAGCTGCGCCGAAGAAGGCCAGCCTTGGGCCAAGGAAGGCGTCGTCGATGCGACGATCTATGCCTCCAGCAAGGCCGCCCCGCTGGTGACCGCTCTCCACGAAGGCGGCCACGAATACGCCAAAGGCTCCACCGAACTGATCGTCCGCTTCTTCAAGGAGAACCCGAAGGCCGCCAAGTGATCAGCGGGCGGATTCGTCGGTCAGGATCTTTAGGTCGTCGAGATAGAACTCGGTCTGCTCGTTCGCGTTGCTGATGAAGCCGACCCAGTCGAGGGTCTTCATGTCCGCGTGCCGGCAGGGGAGGCCTTTGAACTCCTTGGTCGGTTCGCCTTCGGGCGTGACCTTCAAGTTCCAGCGCCCCGTCACGGCGTCGCCGATGACGGCCGAGAGCTCGAAGCGGATCCACTTCTGCGCAGGTAGGGCGACGTCGAGACCTTTGACGCCGGTGAGGCGGCCGTTCTGGACATGGATGACGGGGCCGGTGCGATAAGGATTCCCTTTGGTGCGCCACTCGTGGATGAAGATCGCCTTGGGCTCGATATAGAGGGCGAAGCTGACGGTCGAGGTGCCGGTCTGGTGATGCGGGTGGAAGGACAGCATCGGGTAATAATGAGCCGGCAGGCCGGGGGCGTCTTGGAAGAGCAGGGACTGCTTGCCTTCGGCGGCCTTGGCCGGGCTCAGACGGAGCGCGTCGCCGAGGCCGACACGCGGCTTGCCAGGGGCGGAGCGAAGCACCGTCAGCGCAGGCATGGCGTGCGGGAAGGGGCGTTGCTGGTCGATGATGCGACCTTCGAAGGTCTGGCGGAGATTGAGAGCCGGGGCTTCGGGTCGGGGCGGGCGTACGGCCGGCGCGCCGCGTTCGAAGGTGTCAGCGAGTTTGCGCCAGGCGGGGTCGTCGCGCAGGACGCCCATCGCGGTGACGTCGATGGACTTGATGCCCATGGCCAAGGCGGGCGAGCCGGGCTGCAGGCGGAAGTCGCGCTTGGCTGGGTCGACGAAGAGCGGATCGGCGACGGCGGAACCGACGTCCTGGCCGCGCTTCTGCCAGTCGGTCAAAGGGAGTTTCTGCTCAGTGAACGTCACCGGCCGGGCGGAGTAGTCCCAGAAGAGGTTATCCTTATTCAGGAAGTTCGCGGTCGTGCCGCTCCAGTTGCTGCCGAGCAGCTGGCCGCGGTCGAAGACGATGATGTTCTTTTCGAAGCTGAAGGAGCGGTGCTCCTCGGCGCGGCTGCGCTTGACCTGATATTCCTCGGAGAAGGCGAAGACGTTGTTCCGGATGATGTTCTCCTTGCCGTAGTGCTGGTGGAAGCCGCCGTCGGTGGTATCGTAGGTGACGTTGCCTTCCATCGTGATGCCGGTGCTGCCTTCGTCGGTGTAGAGGCCCCAGCCGCCATAGGTGAAGCAGGTCACGTCATGGATGAGATTATGGCTGACCGAAGTGCCTTCGGAGGGCCCCAGCGTGTAGACGCCGCCCATGTCGCTGAGCAGGCCTTTGCCGAGGTGGTGGAGGTGATTCCATTCGATGCGGTTGCGCTTGGCGTTGCTGGGCGCATAGCCCCAGCGCCAGCCGACCGAGACGGCCGAATAGAAGAAGTCCGAGATCTCGTTGTGCGTGACCTGGTTATCGGAGGAACTGCCGACCCAGACGCCGACGGCGCACGGGAAGGTCAGGCCGCCGTCGCGGATGATATTGTTATGAATCCGGTGGTGGCTCGCATGGTTCTCCGGCTGGGCTTCGTCGTTGAGGGTGCCGACCTTCACGCCGCCCGCGCCGACGTCGGTGATCAGGCACTTCTCGATCGTCACCTCACGGGTGCCGCGTCCGAGGGAGAAGCCGTAACTGCCGACGTGAGAGAGTTCGCAGCCAGCGAAGACGACCTGCGTCGCGTGCTCCAGCGTGACCACGCCGTCCACGGTGCGCACCGCGGCCTGATTGGGAACGGCGAGCGCGAGGGAGGGTACGCCTTTGGCGTGGCGGAAGGCGAGTCCGCGGAAGATGAGGTGGCGGACTTTGTCCGCAGGCTTGCCGGTCAACGTCAGCAGCTTCTCCGCGACCGGGGTGGTGCCGCGGAGGGCGCTGATGGTTTCGCCAGGACGCGGCTGGTAGGTCAGTCGGCCGGAACGGCTCAGGAACCACTCGCCGGGTTCGTCGAGGAGCGAGAGCAGGTTCTCGATGACGACGCCCGTATGGTGGTCGAAGGCGGTATTGGCTTTCTGGGCCGGGCCACGGACTTTCAACACCCCGGTGGAAGGGTCTGCCGATTCGACGCGGCTCCGGGTGGAATCCCATTTATGATAGAACGTCGCGACCGCATCCTGCGTCTCCGTGGGGCCGACTTCGGCGAAGGCGCTGAGTTCCTTCGGGTCGATACGGAAAGTCTGTTCGGTGATGCCTTGCGCGGGGGCCGCGCCGGGAAGGGCGGATTCGTTTTCGACGCTGCGGAGGAAGCGGGTGCCGGGATTGCTGGTGCGGGCACGGGTGGCGCGGCGATCGCCGACCCAGAGTTGTTCGAAGCGCTCGCTGCCAGGCGTCGTCTGGAGGGTCCAGCGCCCGTCGGGGTCGACCTGGAAGGATGGAAGCTCCGTACCGCCAGAGATCACGACCTTGGCGCCCGGGGCGGCCTCATAGGAGATCGTCCGGCCGGCTTCACCTGAGTCTTGCTCGTCGAAGGCGATGGCCTGCGTGACCCGGTAGGTCCCGGCGGCGAAGATCACGCGTACCGGCTCGGCCAAGGGGCGGGGCAGTCGGCGCACGGCCTGACGGGCGCCTTCGAGCGAGGCCAGCGGGGTCTCAGCCCGGCCGGAGGCCTTGTCATCACCCTTGGGGCTGACGTGCAGGTCCAGAGCCAAGGCGGCGCCAGGCAGGAGGAGCGCGAGCAGCGGGAGGCAGCGGAAAGGCATAGTCATCCCGACAACACCGCCACGGGGCGGTTCCCTCAAGCCTTTCTCGCGACGTAGAAGCGGGTCTCGCCGGCGAACTCGCGGACGAGCGGCCCGTCGGTCGCGACTTCGGTGCTCAACGGGCACTCGATGACCACATAGCCTGTTTCCGACAATTCATCGCGGGTTTCCTGTTCGGTGCTGCTATGGATGAACACCGGCGAAGTGTCGCTCTCGTGCCAGCGGTCACCGGGGATTTCCTCGTCGGAGGGATCTTCCTGCGCCCAGTAGGCGGCGTTAGCCCCTTTCTCGCGATCGGAGGCCGTGAACAGGAAGATACCTCCCGGCTTCAGCACGCGGTGGATCGAACGTAATGCGGCGAGCCGATGATCGCGGCTAGGCAGGCACATCAGGCCATTGAAGGCGAAGATCGCGTGCTCGAAGGTGGCGTCGGGGTAGGTCAGCGCCGTGGCATCCTGCTGCTCGACGCAGTGCTCCCAGCTTTCGTCGTGGTCGGCCAGGACCGCGCGGGCGAGGCTGACCATGATCGGCGAGAAGTCCGTGGCCGTCACGCCGTGGTAGCCGGCCTGTCGGAGTCCGAGCACCACGCGTCCGCCGCCGCAGCCGAGTTCGAGCACCCGGGCTGACTTCGGGAGGTGACGTTCGATGAGCACGCGTTCCGAAGCCCAGAGACCGACCCGGACCGCGGCCCGGGCGTAGTGCAGGGCCGTCTCGGTCTCGAGCCAGTGGGCCTGCGGGTCGCGTTCCATCAAGCCAAGCAAGCGAAACTTGCCTCCGAGGCAATCGCAGGAACACTCGCCCGCATGTTCAGGTTGCTCTTCCTTGCCTTGGCCTTCGGGTTCGTCGCCTGCGATAGCCGTCGTCCGGAGGTCGCCCCGGCCCGTGAACTGGGCCTCGAGACCCGTTTTCCAGTCCGCATGGGCGTGGTGCTCACCCAGCTGCAGTTGGCCATCTCCGACCTCGAGAAGGCCCGTGGACTGATGGGCGTCGCTCGACTGGAGGAGGCGCAGGGGATGGCTTTCCTTTATGACGTGGACGGCGAGATGAGCTTCTGGATGAAGAATACCTTGATCGACCTCGACATCGCTTTCGTCGCCCGCGACGGCACGGTCCTGGAGGTCCGCACCATGACCGCGGGTGAGACCGAGACCACTACTTCCGTCACGAAGGAGGCGCGCTTCGCGGTCGAGATGCGCGCCGGCTGGTTCCGCGATTTCGGCGTCAAGCCAGGTGACAAGGTCAGCCTGGAGGATCTCCGTTCGGCCGTGCGCGACCGAGGTTACGACGTGAAGAAGTTCCTGCCCTGAGCTCAGAGCGAGCGCCAGAGGAACAGGAGACCCGCGGCGCCGGCGAGCAGGAGCAGTACGAAGGCGAGCGCCAGTCGTTCCGACGAAGTCGTACGGAAGATTCTCATGCGCGCGGAGCGAGCCGGCCCGCGGCTTCGCGAAGGAAGCCCGTGAGACGGAGCAGGAAGAAGGGGGACGGAGAGCCCGCGATCGGCTCGAGCGCCTGCTCGGCCGCGGCGATCTCGGCGTCTAGGCGGCGGAACGATTCGCGCCAAGCGGCTGCAGAGATCAGTTGGCGGGCGTCGCCGCCGGCGCGGAGGGGCGTCAGGAAGCCTTTGCCCGAGAGGTCGCGTTCCAGCAGCATCGGCAGCGTCAGTTTGCCGCTGGCGGCGTCGGTGCCGAGCGTCTTGCCCGCCTTGGCGTCGTCCTGCAGGAGATCGACGAGGTCGTCGTAGATCTGGTAGGCGATGCCGAGGTGGCGTCCGAAGAGCGCGCAGGCGTCGACGTGTTCCTTCGGGCGGTCGGCGAGGAGCGCGCCGATCCGGCAGGCGCCCTCGAAGAGTTCGGCCGTCTTCAGGCGGATGTGGCGGGTGTAGTCTTCGAGCGAGAGGTCGTCCTGGCCGCGGGAGAAGGTCTGGCAGACCTCGCCGGAGCAGACTTCGCGGGAGGCGCGGGCGACGATGCGGCAGAGCTCCGGGGTCGGATGGTCGGCGGCGAGCACGAGGGCGTGGGCGAAGAGCGCGTCGCCGAAGAGCACCGCCGCGTGGGCGCCGTGCGTGCGGTTGGGGGTGGCGCTGCCGTGACGGGTGTCGG
>CAXNHL010000099.1:0-5048 GCA_964202105.1 Opitutales bacterium
TCCATGACTTCACCGCGAAGAAGACCTACCTCGGCGTCGTCGGCGACGGCAGCTATCTCAACGGCGTGCGCATCACGCCCGGCTGGGTCACCGACATCAAGGACGCTTGCATCATGACGGGCTTCCCCGCCGCCGCCGATAAGTCCGGCCCGGCGATGCAGCTCTTCGTGCAGCAGGTCGGCCGCTACAAGAAGATCCGCATGATCGGCTCCGCCGCGCTCGCCCTGGCCTACGTCGGCGAAGGCGTCGCGGATACGTATTATGAATCCGGCACGAACCTCTGGGACGTCGCCGCGGGCCTCGCGATCATCAAGGCCGCCGGCGGACACTATCGTCTGGTACCGACCGGCAAGCGTCCGCTGAACTACGACCTCTGGGCTTCGGCCCGCGAGGAGTGGACCCGCTGAGCGCCGCCTTAGGCGTGGACAAAAGTCGTCGGACGGCTAGGTTGGCCGCGTGCTCCTCGCCCTGACCAATCCGATCAAAGAAGCCGTGATCAAGCACGCGGCGGAGAACTACGCCGAGAAGATCCTCGGCCAGGATTACGGCTCGATGGGCTTCTGGGTCGCCCTTGCGATGGTGCTCATCTACCTGCCCTTCCTCGGCCGGCTCGCGGCGCAGCACTTCTTCGGCAAGGACGGCACCCTCTTCGGCATCGGCCTCACGGGCATCCTCTCGGTCGCCCTGACCTTCGCCGCCATCTGCATGGCCGACACGAGCCTCTCAGGTTTCGTCCCTAAGTCGATCGAGGTCCTCGTCATCTCCCTCTGCACCGCCACGGTCGTCCTGCTGGTGACCAGCGCCTCCGCCCAGGTCCTGAGCATGGGCTTCGGCCCCTCCCTCGGGCTCCAGCTGATCTTCTGGAACATCGTCTTCCTGGCCCAGTTGGCCACGCGCTTCCTGATGGATTTCTGGAAGCACGTCTGAGCCGGTCGATGAAAGCACTGGCCTGCGCCCTCTGTCTGGCCCTGGCGGCCCTCGCGCGGGCTGAGCCAGCCTTGCACCACACCCTGGCGGGCAAGGTCGTCACGGGCTACCAAGGCTGGTTCCGCGCCGAAGGCGACGCCAGCGGCCTCGGCTGGGTCCACTTCGGACGGGGCAAGCTCTTCACGGATAAGGAGTATTCCTTCGACCTCTGGCCTGACCTCTCCGAATTCCCGCCGGACGAAAGATACCCTTCGCCATTCCAATTCGCCGATGGGCGGACCGCGGATCTTTTCAGCAGCATCCATCCCGGGACGGTCCGCCGCCACTTCCGCTGGATGAAGGACTACGGAATCGATGGCGCGATGCTCCAACGCTTCGCGGTCGGCCTAGGCAAAGGCCGCAGCGCTGACTCCATGGAGATGGTCCTGCGCAACTGCACCGCCGCCGCCAACGCCGAAGGCCGCGCCTTGACGGTGATGTATGACCTCAGCGGACTGCCGCCCGAAAAATTCCGGACGGTCGCCGCGGATTGGCGTAAGCTCGTCGCCGCCGGTCAGACCAAGCAGCCATGCGCCCAATTCCATCAAGGCAAACCCCTGGTGGCGCTCTGGGGGCTGGGCTTCAAGGACCGCCCGCCGGCGCTCAAGGAATGGACCGCCCTGCTCGCCGACATCAAGTCGACCGGCGCCGCGGTCATGATCGGGGTGCCGACCTTCTGGCGGGAGCGTAAGAACGACAGCATTCCCGACCCGGCCTTGCATGAGGTCATCCGCCTCGCCGACGTCATCAGCCCCTGGGCCGTCGGCCGTTCCGAGAATCCGAAGGGCGTCGCCGAGCTCGCGAAGGAAGTCTGGGCGGCCGACATCGTCTGGTGCCGCGCCAAGCAGAAGACCTACCTGCCGGTGATCTTCCCGGGCTTCAGCTGGAGCAATCTGTCCGCCATGCGGGGCCAGCGGACTCCGAAGAACGCGATCCCCCGTCTGGGCGGCCGCTTCCTCTGGTCCCAAGCCGTCGCCGCCCGCGAAGCCGGCGCGAAGAGCGTCTACGTGGCGATGTTCGACGAGGTCGACGAAGGCACGGCGATCATGAAATGCGGGGGCCCACGGCCGGTCGGTAATTTCGTGGACCTCAGCGACGTGCCGACAGACCACTACCTCTGGCTCTCCGGGCAGATCGGACGGATGCTGCGCGGCAACATCTCGCCCACCCCTACCTTGCCGAAACGCTGAACGGACTCAGCCGGTGGCCTGGAGGCCGGCGGCGATGGCGTTCAGGGAGAGCAGCATCTGCGGCAGGAGCGCATCGGCTTCCTTGCGGTCGCCGTCGGCCACCTTCTTGCGCCAATCCTTGAGCAAGGCGACCTGCTGTTCATGCAGGAGGTCGATCGCGGATTCGCGCAGGGCGATGACCTTACGCAGACGCGGACGGCCTTCGCTGAGCTTCGAACCGGAGAGTTCATCCAGCATCTTGCGGGCGAGGTTATGCTCCGCGAGGATGCGGTTCAGGAAGAGGCTGCGCAGCTTCTTGTCCGTCACGAGGCCGCCATAGAGCTTCATCATGCTGCGGTTGGATGCCAGGACGCTGGTGGAGGCGTTCTTAAGCATATAACGCAGGGGCGGCCAGTCGTCGTAGTTCTTACGGATGACTTCGAAGCCCTTGGGGTCTTCTTCCTTGAGGCGGGCGAGCGCGGAGCCGACGCCATACCAACCGGAGAGATAGAAGCGGGCCTGGCTCCAGGCGAAGACCCACGGGATGGCGCGCAGGTCCTCAAGCGAGGCGGCGCCGGTGCGACGGGACGGACGGGAGCCGATGCGGCTGGCCTCGATGACGTCGATGGGGGTCGCCTGACGGAAGAACTCGATGAAGCGCGGCGTCCGGATGAGGTCCTGGTAGGCTTCGCGCGAGAACTCGGCGAGGCGGTCCATGACCTTGGCCTGGGCGGTTTCGCTGCGGACGGCGACATCGTGCAGGAAGGTGTTCTGCGTCACGCCGGCGGTCAGCAACTCGAGGTTGTTCACCGCGGTGATGTGGTTCGCGTATTTCTGGGTGATGCTCTCGCCCTGCTCGGTCACGCGCATCTCGCCCTGGATCGAACCCTGCGGCAAAGCGTCGATGAAACGGTGCGTCGGGCCGGCGCCGCGGGAGATGGTGCCGCCACGGCCGTGGAAGAAGACGATACGGACGCCATGCTTCTCGCCGACGGCGGCGAGGTTCTGCTGGGCGCGGTAGAGATTCCAGAGCGAGGCGAGGATACCACCGTCCTTATTGGAGTCGGAGTAACCGATCATCACCTGCTGCGTCAGGCCGTCGGTGAGGCCGGCATCGCGGCGGGCCTTCAGCGTCCGCTGGGTCATCGGATGCGCGAGGAATGCGTCCATGATGCCGGTGCTGCGCTCGAGGTCGCCGATGGTCTCGAAGAGCGGGACGACAGGGAGCAGGCAGTAGGCGTCGTCCGAACCCCCGGCGGTCAGGCCGGCCTCGCGGGCGAGGAGATAGACGGACAGCAGGTCGGAGACCGAGCGGGTCATGCTCACGATCAGCGAGCCGAGGCCCGCGGAGCCATACTGGTCGATGTGTTCGACGAGGGCGCGATGACAGGCGACCACGGCGTCGGCTTCGTTACCGATGCTGGCCTGCTCGCGCATGAACGGACGCGTGGAGCGCAGTTCGGAATCCAGGAAGCCGAGGCGACGGGATTCGTCCCACTGCGCGAAGTTGGCTTCATCCTGGCCGGTGGCGGCGAGCAGCTGGCCGATGGCTTTGTCGTGGAAGGCGCTGTTCTGGCGGATGTCCAGGACCGCCATATGGAAACCGAAGGTGCGCAGGAAGCGCAGCAGCGGATCGAGCTCGGCGCGGGCGATACGACCGGCGCCGACTTCGATCAGGGTCTCGCGCAGGAAGAGCAGGTCGGCGATGACGCCCTCCGGCGTGCGATGCTGGCCTTGTCCGAGCGTACCGACCGGATTCGGGAGGCGGAGGTGGATGAGGTTGATGTACTGGCGCCAGGTCTCGCCGATATTGCGCTTCAGGGCGGCCTCGCCGGCTTCGCCGTGGGCGGCGGCATGCTTCTCGACCTGACGGATGAAGACCGCCGGAGGCTCCTGCAGATGGTCGCCCAGCGAAAGGCGCTGGCCGAGGGTCTCGAGGCGCTCGTTGCAGATCGCGATGGCGGTCGAACGGAAGAGATTGAGGGCGCGGGTGGTGACTTCGGCCGTGACCAGCGGATGGCCGTCGCGATCGCCGCCGACCCACGTGCCGAGCACGATCTGGGGCAACGAATCCGGGTGTTCCACGCGGGCGGGGTCGAGGCCGGCCTCTTCCCAGGCCTGCCGCAGGCGGAGGTCCATGCTGACCACGGCGTCAGGGAAGACCTTGGAGAGGAAGTAATTGATGTTCCGGAGCTCCGACTGGACGTCGGGCTTCTGGTGGTAGATTTCACCGGTGCGCCAGAGACGCTCCAAGGCGACCTTGATCTCCTCGCGGATCGCACGCTGTTCGGCGACGGTCCACATGTTGTTCTCACGACGGACGAGGAGTTTGTAGATCTCGCGGTGGATCTCGAGGACGGTGGCGCGCTTGGCTTCCGTCGGGTGCGCGGTGAGCACGGGCTCGACGCGCATGCGGTTGAGTCGCTTGGCGATCTGCTTATCGGTCAGACCGGCGTCGACCAGGGCACGCAGCGCCCGACCCCAGGAACCCGGATCGGAGGCGAGGCCGTGCTTGTCTTCGCGGAGACGCTTGGACTGCGCGGAGGCGTTCTCCTCGACCATGTTCAGGAGCTGGAAGGCGATCGAATAAGCCTGCACGCCGCGGTAGGAGAAGATCTGCACGCCGCGCAGTTTGCGCTTACCCATCCACGGCAAAGTTCCGGCGAGATCCTTGTGATCGAGTTGCTCGAGCACCTCGACGAAGCACGTCATCATGAAGTCGAGGTCCTTGTCGACTTTCTTAAGCCCGCGGGCGAGGTCGTTGCTGATGGCCATGCGACGAGAGTGGTAGCACGGGGGTGCGAAAACCCGCAACCGCAAACCCCCTCGGCTTGCTTCTCCGCCCGACCGCCGTTTGATGGAAACTCGCCATGGCGGACTCTCGGCTCACCCTCCCCGACCTCTGGCAGCAGG
>CAXNHL010000100.1:0-4846 GCA_964202105.1 Opitutales bacterium
CCGCGGTTCGAATCCTTCTTGCCCATGGTCACGACGACGGCCGGGATCTGCACGCCGCTGAGGCCGCGCAGGCCGTTGTCGAGGATGCCGGTGCCGGCGCCCTGGAGGATGACGCCGCCGAAATTGTCGCCGATGCTCACGAAGATCGAACTGGCGCGCGCGCCGCCCGAGAAGCCCGTGCAGACCTTGCGGCCGGGGCCGATGCGGAAGCGCTTCACGGCGTCCTGGTGCGCGGCGAGGAAGTTACCGACGCTCGGATCCCACGGGCCGTTCTTCGACTCATCGAGGAGGATGGCGATGTAGCCGTGCTTCTTCACCCAGTCGGCCATGTTGCCGAGCGTTGCCTTGCCGCCGGGGGAGGCGACGAAGAGCGCGGACCATTCTTTGGTGGTGTCCGCGTGGTAGCCCTTCGGCAGGATGACGCGGTAGTGATAGACGTCGGCGTATTTGGAATAGCCGCCGTTATGATCGCAGGCGATGCGCGTCTCGACGACTTCCTTGATGACGAGGTCGGCCGGGGTCGTCCGCGACGGGGCGACCGGATCGGCGGCCGACGCCACGAGGGCGCAGAGGGAAAGGAGCAGGGCGAGGGGCCGGCGCATGACGAAGGGGTAGGGGCGAACCACGCCGAGGGCAAGCGTGGTTGCGGCTTGGAAGCGGCCTCGGCATGCTCCATAGCCTTACGCCGTGCCTCGTCCCGCCGCTGAAGTCCCCGTGCTCGAAGTCTCCCGCCTGCGCATCGCGCGCGAGGCCAAGGTCATCCTGCGCGGGCTCGACTGGCGCGTGGAGCCGGGCCAGCACTGGGTGATTCTCGGGCCGAACGGTTCGGGCAAGTCCTCGCTGCTCGCCGCCCTGACGGGTTATTTCGCGCCGACCTCCGGCTCGCTCGCCGTGCTCGGCGAGACCTTCGGCCGCAGCGACTGGCGCGAGCTGCGCCGCCGTATCGGCCTCGTCGGTCCTTCCGTCGCGGCGATGATCCAGCCCGCCGAACCGGCGCTGGCCGTCGTGGCCGGCGGTGTCGACGGACTCATCAATCTCTGGCGCCACCCGAAGCCCGCGACGCTCGCGCTCGCGCGTCGTCTGTTGCGCCTGCTCAAAGTGAGCGGCCTCGCCGCGCGTCCGTGGGGCCACCTCTCGCAGGGCGAACGTCAGCGCGTGCTCATCGCCCGCGCCCTGGCTTCGGACCCCGCGTTGCTGATCCTCGACGAATCGTGTGCCGGCCTCGACCCGGTCGCGCGCGCCGAATTCCTCGCGTTGGTGAAGCGTCTGCCGAAGCTCAAGCCTGGCCTGGCCATCGTATTCGTCACGCACCACGTCGAAGAGATCCTGCCCGTCTTCACGCACGCGTTGCTGCTCCGGAATGGGTCGGCCCTCGCCGCCGGCCGGATGGCCGAGGTCCTGAAGCCCGCCGCGTTGTCGAAGCTCTTCGGACGGAAGGTCCGTCTGGCCAAGGGGCGGGACGGCTGGTCGCTGGCCGTCGCCGGCAAGTAGTCGCGGGGCGGTTTGACCGCTTTCGACTTCCCCTTAACCCCTGCTTCATCCTACTTCATCTGCTTCCGCAATGCCCTCGCCGTTCGACAACCTCCTCCCTCGCTACGACGCCGTCGTCATCGGCGCCGGCCTCGGCGGGATGACCGCGGCGAACAACCTCGCGAAGTTCGGCCGCAAGGTGCTGCTCCTCGAGCACCACTACCAGCTCGGCGGCCTCGCCACCTACTTCAAGCGCGTCGGCGGCCACGTCTTCGACATCTCCCTGCACGGCTTCCCGCACGGGATGATCAAGTCCACCCGCCGCTACTGGACCAAGGAGATCTCGGACCGCATCCACCAGCTGCACGACGTCCGCTTCATCAACCCCGACTTCGACGTCCGCACGACCTTCGACCGCGCCGACTTCACGCGCATCCTGATCGAGCAGTTCAAGCTCTCCGCCGAGACCGTCGAGGCCTTCTTCGCGCACCTGCGCGAGATGAACTACTACGACAACGACCCGCGCACCACGCGCCAGCTCTTCGAGCAGTTCTTCCCCGGCCGCCCCGACGTCCAGCGCCTGCTCCTCGAGCCGATCGCCTACGCCAACGGCTCCACGCTCGACGACCCCGCGATCACCTTCGGCATCGTCTTCTCGAACTTCATGTCGAAGGGCGTGTTCATCTTCCAGGGCGGCACGGACACCATGATCAACCTCATGACCGCCGAGATGAAGGCCAACGGGGTCGACATCCGCCGCAACGTGCTCGTCGAGAAGGTCCATGTCGAAAAGGACGCCTCCGGCCGCCGACGTGTCGTGGGCGTGAAGCTCCGCGGCACCCGTGAGGGCGAGGAAGCCGAAGTCGCCTGCGCGACTGTCGTCTCCAACGCCAACATCAAGGACACCGTCCTCAAGATGGGCGGCGAAGATGCCTTCGAGGCGCCGTTCCTCGAGGAAGCCCGCAAGGTCCGCGTGAACACCTCCTCCTGCCAGGTCTACATGGGCGTACGTGAAGGCGAGACCATCCCGCACATCGGCGACCTCGTGTTCACCTCCGAAGCCAAGCCGTTCTCCAGCCACGAGCTCGTCGACTTCCACACCACCTCGCGCACCTACTCGGTCTACTACCCGGACACCCGTCCGCACACCAAGAACCCGCGCTACGCGATCGTCACCTCCGTCAACCAGAAGTGGGACGACTGGGCGCACCTCTCCGACACGGACTACGCCGCCAACAAGGCGCGCGTCATCGAGGAGTCCTTCAAAGGCCTCGAGAAGTTCATCCCCGACATCCGTGCGAAGGTCGACCACGCCGAGGCCGCGACCCCGCGCACCGTCAATCGTTACGTCCGCCACGTCGGCGGCACCTCGTTCGGCACCAAGTTCGAAGGCCTCAAGGTCTCGATGGCCCTGCCCGAGCAGGTCGGCGGCTTCTATCATGCCGGCAGCGTCGGCATCATCATGTCCGGCTGGCTCGGCACCATTAATTACGGCGTGATCGTCTCCGCCAAGGCCGACGCCTACCTGCGTGAGCCTAACGCCAATCCGCTCGGCGACGCCGCGGCGAGCGCGGGAGTCTGAGGGTGGGCGAGTTGATCGGTTGAACGGTTGGCCAGTTGGCCGGAGCGAAGATGCCCCGCTGCCATTCCTCTTCTGCGTCTTTCTTGTAACGACCCCGGCTTTTCGTCGGCTTGACGGTCCGCGAGATTCGGTAAGTCTCCCGGTATGGCCAACGAAAAGCAGTCCCTCGCCAAGAAGTTCGAGAACACCCTCGAGTATTTCATCTTCGCCAGCCGCTGGGTGCAGGCCCCGATCTACATCGCGCTGATCTTCGCGGCCATCGCGTACGCCTGGAAGAGCGTGCAGGAGCTCCTGCATCTTCTGGATGGTTTCTCCGCCGCGACCGAGAGCACCATCATGGTGGGCATCCTCTCGCTCGTGGACATCTCGATGGTGGCCAACCTCGTCAACATGGTCGTCGTCGGCGGTTACGTGACCTTCGTCTCGCGCATCGACTTCGGCGACAACGGCGACCGCCCCGACTGGCTCGACCATATCAACGCCAACACCCTCAAGGTGAAGCTGGCGGGCAGCCTCGCGAGCATCTCGGCCATCCACCTCCTGAAGAGCTTCATCGCCATCACCGACTTCGTCGGCACGGGCGCCGCGATGTCCGCCAACCATGAGAAAGTCATCCTCTGGCAGGCCATCATCCACGGGGTGTTCCTCGCTTCGATGATCCTCTTCGCCTGGGGCGAGAAGATGCAGCGGGTCGAGGGTCACTGACCCTTCGGCGCAAGGTCGCTGACCCAGCCCACGAGGTAACGCTGCAGGTGGGAGGACCACCCGTAGTGGATGCGCAGGCGCGCGCCGGCGGGGTTCGGCTTGGAGTCGATCGTCGCGTTGAGGCTGACCTTGTGGCCGGCGTGGGCCACGACCATGGCCGCCTTGCCGGTGAGCCCTTGGCGCGTCGGATGGCGGAGGTGCGGCGGGATCTCGTCGCCATCGCACGCGCTCCCGATGCCGCCTTCCATCCGGACCATGCGCATGAAGTCCAGCGCGCGCATCGCGGCGTGGATGTGATCGAAGCAGTCGAACTCGCAGGCGAAGCCGGCGTCGACGGCCGACTCGAGGATGACATGGTCTTCCATGCTGGGCATGCGCGCGGCCCAGGCGAGGAAGTGGCCCACGTTGGGCTGATGGCCCGTCACGAGATGGCCTTGGATTTCCTGCTTCGGCCGGCGCACCTTGGTCTCGCGCAGTTCGGCGCCGAGTCCGGCGACCAGAGTTTGGACGACCCCCTTGTCCGCCGCGCGGAAATCGATGGTGACTTCGTTGGGGCTGCCGGTGAAAGCGGCGAGCGCCGCCTGGCAGCCGGCCAAGCGGACGTGGATATCGCCGTGCAGTTCCGGGCCGCTGAGGCGGACGGACTCGCCGGCGGAGGGCAGGACGAAGAGCGTGGGCAGGACCGTGCTGGCGCAGGCGAGGGTTTCGAGGCGGGCGCGCACGTCGGCGGGCGAGAGGGAGGTGTCGAAGCGACGGCGGAGGAGGGGGCGAGGGCGGGAAGGAGCGGTAGAGCGGCGTTTCATGAGGGGTTTGAAAAAAGGAAGAGAGGGTGTCCCTGCCGTGCGGTCCGTGGGAAAACGGTGCGCGGCTGGAAGCGTGATCAGTGGAATGGAGTTTCGGACAGGGACGCCGGGGTGGGCGGAGAACTGTTCGAGACCCATACTATGCTCAGGCGAGCCGGGTTGTCCAGAGGCTCGCCCGTCATAGTCCGCAAAATAATAATCCTGCGATTTGCGGGCAAAAAGAAGGGCTCCCCGGTCGGGGAGCCCTGGGGGGCGTCGGCCGGGGGGCCGGTCAGCGGGTCTTGGC
>CAXNHL010000101.1:0-4840 GCA_964202105.1 Opitutales bacterium
TTCCACGTCATGGGGCTGTATCGTCGGACGTCTTATCGCTGGGAAGAAATCGAAGGGTTCGGCGTCTACCAAGCCAACGGCCAGAAGAAGATGGTCGGCTTCAACTTCCTGGAAGGCTCTCGGCCGAAGTCTTTCCTGATGAACATGTCGCGAAGCAAAATCGGCTATGAGGCCGCGCTGGGAGACCTCTATGGCCCCGACCCCGACGGGCTGGCCGAGACGATGAACGCCTATCTTCTCCAGCAGACCGAGGACGCTGTGTCCTAGCAGGGTGGGCTCTCCGAGCCGTCCGCCCTGCCCTATGTCGTGACGCGGTCCCGGCCCTACCTGAAGATCAGCTGAACACTTTATCGATCAGGGCACGGATCTCGGATTTCGGCAGTGGGCCGCGGGGCGAGGTGACGATCGACGTGAATTCGGAACCATCGAAGGTCTCCTCCTTCTTCACGGCGCGGAAATAGGCCTCGAGCAGTCGCCGCCAGACTTCGGGCTCAGTGAAGTTCCCACGGGGCGTCCAGGCGACCGCACCGGCGGCTTCCATGTCCCACTCGGTCTCCTTCCAGATGACGAAGTATTCCTCCTCCAACTCCAGCCCCACCATGAAGTTCGTCTCTTCGGCATGCCCCGGCCCGAGCTGCAGCTCGCAGCTGAACAGCCGGCGCACCTTGCCCGGCGTGAGCCCCGCGCCCTCGCCCGTCACGTACGTTTCGATCGGCTTGAATTTACCCATAGTCTTAACGTTCTGCCCAAGCCTGCCGGTTTGTCTAGCCCCCGAGCCCGCCTGCCACCTGAGTCTCGTTTTCTTGTCAACCGGCCAACTGGCCAACGGGTCAACTAACCGTGCATCGTTCCAGTCATTTGCCCTTTCCCCTTTCCGCCTTAGATTCCTCCACATGCCCAAGCCCGACAAGAATGACATCGATCGACTCAGTCGCGGCGAGTCGACGCGCGGCAAGATCGGCAACCGTGGCGTCGGACATCGTCTGACCCAGAAAGAGCGGATCCTCTTCGAAGCGGCCAAGCGCCAAGGCTTCCTGAAAATACCCGTGAGCGGCATCCGGAAGAACGTCATCAATATCTATCGGCTCTGGTGCCAGGCCTCCGAGCGCGAATTCGTCACCCGCTAGGCATAATGGGGTCTGACCCTATTACTAATTGTTGCTCAGCGGCCAGACATCTCCGCCCGACGCATGGGCATGGCGTCGATCAAGGCGAAGAGCGTAGGGATATCGACCGGCTCGCCACGATCGAGCTTCACTCCGCCGTCCTTACCCACCAAGCGGACCCGGAAGGCTTTCGCCGTCTGGGTCACGATCTCCACGTGCCTTTCCTGCAAGCCCGCTGAGGCCGCCGCCAACGCCGCGCTTTGTCGCCGATACTCGTCCGCGTCCCGCGAGGGCGTGTCGATGACCAAGACGCGGTGTCGCCACTGGTGCGCCGACAGATCGGGGAGCGCCGTTTCCGGCGAGGTCAAGCCACCCGCGCAGCCCTCGGCCAGATAGGCCGCCAGCCCGGCGCAGCTTAAGGTCAACACGCTCTTCATACCCCCTATGTTATCCATCCGCGGGTCGTTGCAAACCGTGGGCTGATTACGTCACGGATCAGGCGGACGGTGGACGGATCCAGCCGGCCAGACGCACTCTTTCGACCAAGACCATGTGCGGGACGGTCAGCGCTGCCAGGCCCACGAAGACGATCTGTACCACGCGGGCGTCGAGCGGGGCGTCCTGCAGGAAATACCAGGCCGCCGCCGACCCCAGCCCCACCCCGATCATGGGCAACAAGGCGACCAAGCCGAGGAAGCGCCAGGAATCTCGGCCGGAATAGCGGAACGCGCGGAGGATGTGGCGCGCCCCGTGCATGCCGCAGAAGAACAAGGTGAAGGCGAGCAAGGGCGGCGCTACGAAGGCAAGCACGCCGACGGCCGCGAGTTCGAACGCGGTGAGGCGATCGCGTACGCTGCGTTCGCCGATCGCCACGATGAGCCCTAACGCCCACGGCCAGACGAGCCAGCCCAGGACGGGCATGATGGCGCCGGCCGCTTCCGGCCCGACAAGCTGGCCGAATAAGCCGCTCATCTCGGCCTGATGTCGTCCAGCCGGTAAGACCAGCACGGCGCCCCCATAAAGGATCCGCGAGATCCATGGCGTCCCTTCCGCGGGGTCGCCGGAAAAATGCGCGACCGAGATCAGCAGGAAGCCGACCAAGAAGGCCGTGGGCGCCCATGCCCACGCGGCGACCACCAGGCCGGCGAGCACGAGATAGCCGACCGTGAAGCGCGTCCAATCCCACGCGGTCCGCAGACCGTAAAGACGCTGCGCGAATAGCGTGTCCATCGCGCCATGCGGGACGCCGAGGACGAGGATCAACGCGGCGAGCACGATGAGTTCGAGCTGCGGGGGGCAGCGGCCCAATGCGCCGGCAGCCGCCGCCGCCAAACAAGCGACGCACCCGAAGATCAGGCCTTGGCGACGCTCGGCGTTCATGGGCGTACCACGCCGGGGGCGGGTCGGAAAAGTTCGCGGAGAAACGGCCCCGGCGGCAAGGCGGCGATGATGGCGAGGTTGTCGAGCCAGGTGCCTTGGTCGCTCATGAAGCGGGCGATCCTCGCCGGCGCGACTTGACGGAACATGGCGAGGAAGAGCGTGGGCGCCAACTCCGGTCGCCGCCGGAGCACCTGAAGGAAGAGCGCGTCCATCCGGCGGAGGATCCATCCGTCCGGCGCATGCGCCCGCGGGCCGCGCCCTTCGACCAGACTCTGCGCGCACCTCTCCGCCCAACGTTGGATGCGCTGGAAGGCATAGCCGCTGCTCGCCCGCGCGCCGCCCGCCATCAGGCCGGCCCGGACGAAAGTCGCATCCGCCGAGGGCTTCGGCGTCGGCAGTCCCATCGGGAGGATGCCATGCTCCTCGCGCCGGACTCGATATTCCCGGCCGCCGAGCCGCTGCCCGATGAAGCGAGTGAGCTCCGCCCGGAATGCGTCCGGTCCGATCGGCGCCGGCGCGAAGGCGGTGACTTCCAGCAAAGCCCGCGTGGGCGAAAGCGGGAGCAGATAATGGAAAAGGATCTGCCCCGCCTCGCCCTCCGTGAAATGCATGATCTCCGCGACGGTCGGATCGAAGACCGGCCCGGCGCATTCGATTTCCGCGCCGAGGAATGATTGCCACAAAACCGCGGCCCCTTCGGTGGGTGCTGCCGGCGGCCGGGTGTCGACGACCCAACGGGCGCGCCGGACTCCGGCCGAGGTCGCGACCTCCCATTGCCCGTCGACCTTGCGCGGTTCGCTCTGGACACTGACGCCCAAGTTCAGGCTCACGCGTTCCGACCGGGCGATGAGCTCGCTGCTCTCCTGATAGAATCCGCCCGAAGGCAGGAGCGCGTAAGGAAATTCCGCGCAGTCCACGAGCACGCGCTCCGTGGAGGAAGCGAGGGACACTTTCGCCCAGCGACGCTTCACCAGGTGCGGCAGTTGGGCGGTAGGCTGCATCCAGAAGCACCAAGTCCGGTCATCGGCGTAAGCCGCCCGACTCTCGAGCACCACGGTGCGCGGAGCCGTCGCGCCCTGTTCGGCCAGCCTACGCGCCAGGCTGAGTCCGGCGGCGCCTCCGCCTAAGATAAGAAGGTCAGTCTCCATGACGCGCGGTGATACCTGGCAGCCCGATCAGGGCCTGATGCAGCGAGACGGAATGAACCTGAGGGCGGGACCAGAACGCGCCGCGCAGCGGCTGCGTCGTCAGAGCGGCGAGGGTGATCGTCGCCTTCCGCCAGTCGGGTACGAAAGCCCGTCCTTCCCAGTAAGCGTGCTCGGCCGCGGCCAAGCGATGGCCGATCGCGCGATAGACGCGGCCTGCGACGAGAATACCGGCGCGCGCCCGCACGGGCAGGAACGGCAAGCCGGCTTCGCCGCTGGCGTAATAAGTTTCCGCCAAGGCGATGAGTCGCGCCACCGCGGCGCGGACCTTCGGGCGCAAAGCCGGCGCTGGATCGATGAGCTCAGCCGGCGCGACGTCGCCGACGAGGCTAGCGGGGAGATAGCGCCGCCCCATCCGGGCGTCATCGGCGACGTCGCGGCAGAGGTTGGTCAGCTGCATGGCGATACCGAGATCGACGGCGTGGGCCGCCGCCGACGGCTCGGGCGCGTCGAGGACCCGGCACATCATCAGGCCGACGGTGCCCGCCGCCCGGTAGCAATAACGTAGGAGCTCGGCTTCATCCGCCACGCGCACGGTCTCGGCATCGGACGCCATACCCGCGATGAGCTCACGCACGACCCCGGGCTCGATGCCGCATTCGCGCATGAGCGCCAGCCCGTCTCGTAAGACGGGATCGTCCGATTGTCCGTCGGCGATGGCACGGTCCGCCGCGGCCAGCGCCAGCCGGGCCTGTTCAGGCGAAACCGCCTCGTCGACCAAGTCATCGAGCCGCCGGCAGAAAGCATAGAGCCTCGTCGCGCGATCGGCGTGCGTCGGTCCGAGCAGCCGGCGAGCCCAGTGGAAGCTCCGTCCCTGACGGGCCAAGGTCGCCTCCGCCGCGGCCGACGGGACATGCGCGGCGGTCTGGCTCATGAGGCGGCCGGGATGAGGGCGTCGATGACCTTGGCGGAACAGAGCACGCCCGGGACGCCGGCGCCGGGGTGCGTGCCCGCGCCGACCAAGTAGAGGTTCCGGACCGATTCGGATTTATTATGGAAACGGAACCAGGCGGACTGACGGAAGATCGGCGCGACGGAAAAACCCGCGCCATGCACGCTGCGGTATTCGTCCCGGAAATCCTCGGGGGTCTTATAGAAGTCGGCCGTGATCGCCGCCTTCAGCCCGGGCAGCATCGTGCGTTCCAAGGC
>CAXNHL010000102.1:0-4787 GCA_964202105.1 Opitutales bacterium
GGCGCCGTCGCCGGCCTCGTCGTGATCACCCCGGCCGCGGGCTTCGTGACCGCCAGCTCCGCGGTGCTGATCGGCGTCCTCGCCGGTGTGGTGCCCTTCCTGGCCGTGGTCTACATGAAGTCCAAGCTCGGCTATGACGACGCGCTCGACACCTTCGGCGTCCACGCAGTCGGCGGCACCCTCGGCGCCATCCTGACCGGCGTCCTCGCCACGGCCGACGTCAACGGTAACCTGAACACGAACCTTAAGGACATCGTCGGCAAGACCCTGCTCACCGAGCAGCTCAAGGCGATCGGCATCACCCTGGTGCTCTCCCTGGTCGCCACCGCGATCCTCGCCTACGTGATCAAGGCCGTCATCGGCCTCCGCCCGACCGAAGAAGAAGAGGCCCGCGGCCTGGACATCTCGGACCACGGCGAAGAAGGTTACAGCCACAACTCCTAAGCCTCCCCTCCAGGGAAGCCGGCTCGCAGGCCGTCCGATTCCGGACGGCCTGCTTCTTTTGGGGCTTTTCCTGACAGTGGCTCAATCTACTAAAGAATTGCCAACTTTGAGATACTGACACCAGAATGTCTTCATCCGTCCGCCATGCTTAAGATCTCCGCCCAACTGAACGACCGGGACTTCCAAGGCACCGCCGAGGAATTAGCGACCTTCGTGTCCGAAAAGCTGGCCGAACTCGGCTTCGGCGAGCGCCACCGCTCCTCCGAGCGACTGGTCCGCTTCTACGCCTACCAGAAGCTCCTGAGCCGCCCGGAGAAAGCCCCCGACGACGGCCGCCAGCGCCTCTTCGGTCAGCTGCAGGTCCGCCAACTCCTGCTCGCCCGCCTGCTCGCCGAGCGCGGCTGGGACCTCGACCGCATCCGGACCCTGCTCCTGCAGAACCAGGAGATCAATCCGCTCAACAAGCTGATCGACGAATTAGCCACGCCCACCGAAGCGGAAAAGCTCTTCTTCCGGACCCGCTCCAGCGACGAAGAAACGGCTACCGCGCAGCTGCGATCCGAACGCCGCGTGCTTCATTCCCGCATGCCCCCGGTCTACTCCCAGCGCGACGATGAGATGGCCGAGCCCTCAGCCCCGGCTTACAAGCCCGTCCGCAAAGCCAGCTTTGCCATGGTGCAGCAGATGAAGCAGGTCGCCGAAAGCGATGAATCCCCCGCCGACGCCCTCCGCCTGATGATAAAAAAGGAGCTAGCCCGCGACGACCTCAGCCCGGCCGCCCGCAGCCTGCTCGATCAGCTATTGTCCTTCAATCCGACCTCCCGCGGCGATGAACCGAAGACCGAAAGATGGACCAAAGTCCGGCTGACCCATTGGTGCGAAGCCCACTTCAATATCGATAGTCGCGTGACCCCCAGCAAAGAAGAACTGATAGAAATTGCCGACAACTTCAGTAAGGCATTGATGAAGAAGTATTTATAATTATGACAGTGTTAGTTTGATGCTAGTTGTATGACAGTATCTTATTCGATGTTGACAGTATAAGGGATTAGGGCATGGTGGTGGTGATGAATCCACCCATGAGCCAACCCAAGATCGAAATCCTGCCCCTGAAGAAGGGCTTCCTCCGCGCCGCCTCCGAAGCGACGCATGTCCTCGTCCGCATCGTCGCCCCCAGCCAGCCGACTGACGTCGTCGCCACTCCCCGCGCCCCGCTCGACCTCGCCCTGGTCATCGACCGCTCCGGCTCGATGTCCGGCCGCCCGCTCGAGGCCGCCCTCGAAAGCGCCGTCCGCATCGTCCGCGGCCTGCGCAACGATGACCGCGTGTCCATCGTCGCCTTCGACGAACGGATCGAAGTCGTCGAGCCGCTGACCGCGGTGACCGACCGCGAGGGTCTCGTCCGCCGTATCCAGGCGATCGACTCCCGCGGCTCGACCGACCTCTTCGGCGGTTGGGAAGAAGCGGTGAAGCAGCTCGCTCCCTTCACCCGCAAGGACCGCATCGCCCGCGTCATCCTCCTCAGCGACGGCCAGGCCAACCACGGCCTCGTCAACGAGCAGGAGATCTTCGCCCGCGTCACCAAGGCCGCCGGCGCCGGCATCACGACCTCCACGGTCGGCCTCGGCCACGGCTTCAATGAATCGCTCATGACGGGCATGGCGACCGCCGGCGAAGGCGTCGCCAACTTCGGCCAGACCGCGGATGACCTCGACGAGGCTTTCGAAGAGCAGTTCGCCATCCTGTCGAACTCCTTCCTGCGCCAGGTCAAAGTCAGCGTGCAGGGCGGCAGCGACGTGCAGGCCCGCCTGGTCGGCGAGATTCTCGAGAACGGCGCCTCCCGCAGCCGTAAGCTGGGCACCCTGCCCTGGGACGCTTCGCTCGTCGCGGTCGTCGAACTCAAGATCGGCGCCGGCGCCAAGCCCGACGCCCTCGCGGCCGTGAACTTCGAAGCGACCACGAAGGACGGCGACGTGGTCAAATTCGGCCCCGAACTCATCGCGCTCCCGGAGCTCGACCTCGCTGCGTTCTCGGTCCTGCCGGTCGACGCTGACGTGGCGGCCCTGATCGACGAAGCGATCGTCGCCGAGAAGATCGAAGCCATCGAAGTGCTCACGCGCACCCATAAGTTCGCGGAAGCCAAGGCGGCCTTCGAGGAACTGCTCAAGCGCCCGGGCCTCTCGGACTGGGCCAAGCAGAAGATCGAGTACCTCAAGCAGCTCCTCGACGAGGACGCGATCATGGCCGCGAAGGAGATGCGCTATGGCCGCAGCCGCATGATGAGCCAGACCAAAGAAGCTTCCGTCCAGTGCTACAGCATGCGGATGGACGAGGACATCGAGGCGAAGAAGGTCGCCTACCTGCGCCGCAAGCGCGCCGACGGCCAGGCCACCAAGCCCAAGCCGTCCCCGGGCGGCCAGGCCCCGCAGGCCTAAGCGGCGGACGAGCGTCGGGTTTTCAGCCCGGTGGAAGCGATTCCACCGGGCTTTTTGTTGCCCGCTCCGGGCGGGCGGGCAAGATGACTGCTCGCCTCCCATGTCCCGCGCTCTCCGCATCACCCTCTGGAGCGTCGGCCTCATCGCCGTCGCCGTCGGAGCCACCCTTTTCTGGATCGAATCCCAGCTCCGTCCCGAACCCCTCGGCGTCCGTGTCAAAGGCCTCCTCGCCGACGCCGGCATCAAGGGCGGCATCACCCGCGTCGAAGCCTCGCTCGACGGAAAATTCTCGGCCGAAGGCATCGACCTCGTGCTGGCCGATGGCACCAAGATCGCCGCAGCCTCGCTGAAAGGCGAAGCCGACCTCTTCGCGATCATCGGCGGCACCTACGCGCTCCGCAGCCTCGAGCTCAAGACGCTCGACGTCGACCTCAGCACGCGCCGCGCGGTCTCGCCGCCGACCGCGACCCCCGCCGCCGCGGCGACCAAGACCTCGCTGCCGCCTTTCGTCCTCGGGCCTTACGCCGTGACGGGACGCGTCAAGCTGGCCGACGGACAGCTGCTGCGCTTCAGCGTCCGCGGCGACGCCTTTGATTCCCGCGGCCAGGCCGATCTGCGCGCCGGCGTCGCCTGGCCCGGCTTCGTCGTCGGCAAGCAGACCACCGATCCGCGTGGAGAGATTTCCCTGAAGGCCACGTTCCGCCGCCCCCTCGGCGCCGAAGGCATCACGCTCGACGCACTCTTCGACGACCTGGCCTCGCTCCGCATGGATATCGCGGCCAAAGATGCCAGCCCCGCCGCCGCCGGCTCCGTCGGCTTCATCCTGGACGCGGCTTCCGTCCCCGGCAAACCGGGCGTCACCTTCACGGGTACCATGAGCGACTCCGCCGGCCGTCCCGCGATAAAGCTCCGCGGCGAGCATCTCGCCGGACGCACCTCGGTCGCCGCCGAACTCGACGTCGATCCTTCGCGCTTCGGCATCCTCAGCCAGCAGCTGCCCGACGTCCGCATCACCGGCGGCGCCAAGGCGGAACTCGAAGGCGCGCGCTGGCAGGCCGACGCGGACCTCAAGGCGCTCTGGGCGGATCTCGGTAAGTTCTCCCCTAACCTCCCCAAGGGCGTCCGCTCCGAATGGCGCCTCTCCGCGAACGCGCAGAGCACCGACGCGGGCTTCGCCGTCAATCGCCTCGCGATCACAGGACACGGCGTGAAGATCGCCATCCCGCAGACCCTGACCTGGAAGGGCGGCCTGCTTCCGGCGAACGCCGACGACGCGACGGTGACCATCGCCGCCGACGACGCCGACCTCATCGCCCTGAATCCTTTCCTCGAGCCGGCAGGCGTGACCGTCACGGCCGGACGCTGGACCGGCGAGGCCTCGGTCTCGTTCAAGGACGGCCAGCCGACCGTCCGTAGCATCCGTACGCACAGCCTACGCGGCGTCACCCTCGAGCAGGCCGGCAAGCCCCTCCTGCGCGGCATCGACGCCGAACTCCCGGTCAGCTCCACCAACGGCGCCATCGCCCTGGGGCCCTTCAGCGTCCGCTGCGCGGCAGGCGAGATCGCGGGCGGCAACCTGACGCTCCGCCCCGGCGCCGACGGCGCCTGGACCGCGCTCGCCGACGTAGACCTCGGCATCGTCGAACTCGCTTCGCAGCCGAACTGGGAAGACCTCCCCGTGGACAAACTCAAAGGCATCCGCGTCAGCGCGAAAGCCGCCGTGGAACGCGCCGCTGGAAAGACGCCCGTGGTCGCCTCCGCCGAGGCGCGCATCTTCCGCCAAGGACGCAACCTGCTCGCCCTGAAACTACGCCAGCCGTTCCCGAGCCAAGGGCCGCGCCCGACCGGCGTGCTGGTCGAAGCCACCGCGCGTGATCTTCCGCTCGAATCCCTCGCGGCCGTGGTGCC
>CAXNHL010000103.1:0-4769 GCA_964202105.1 Opitutales bacterium
CGTCCCGATCGTCCAGCTGCTCTTCAACTACGGCAACTTCGGCACCGGTGATTGCGTCAACACCAGCCGACTGCTCGTCATCTTCGCCCTGGCCATGCCGTTCTACGCGATGATCTCGATCGTCACGCGCGCCTTGAATGTCGCCGGGAAGACCGAGGCCACGCTGATCGCCGCCGTCCATGCGTTGGTCGTGAACGCCAGCGGCTCGCTCGTGGCCGTCTGGCTGCACCAAGGCGTCGAAGGCCTCGCTTGGGCGAACGCCGTCTCGACGCTCTGGCAGTATTTCGTGCTTCGCCACTACCTGAAGAAGCATGCCCCGGAGTTCCTCGCCGACAGCCTGTTCAAGCCCGCCTTGCAGGTCTTGGTCGGTTCCGTGCTGCTGGCGGTCGTGTCTTTCCAGGGTTACGCCTTCCTGCACAACGTACTCGCCGGCCACCTGAACGAGACGATCAACCTCATGCTCTCCATGGCTTTGGCCGGAGGTTCCGGCATGGCTCTTTACGCGCTCCTCCTCGATAAGCTGGGTTACCCGGAAAGAGACTTGTTACGCGGCTACGCCAACAAGGTCCTGCGCCTTTTCGGACTACAGCTCAGGGCCTGACCTGGACGGAGCGATAGGGCGGAGACTGGTAACGCCGGACGAGGCATTCGAGGATCGCCGTGCATTCGAGGTCGATGACGCCGTCGATCTTTGACGGACGGAAGTGACGCTGGAAAGCTTCGACCGCCAGCTTCAGGCCGGCGTCATCCGGCGCCACCGCATAACCGTACTCGGTCAAAAGACGTCGGAAGAACGTCGGTGTCGCGACGCGGCCATGGGCAAGTCGTTCCTTGAGCTCATCCGGCAGAGGCGAAGCGCCGATTCCGAGATTCGCGAGCTTGGCCCAGGGAAACTTCGAACCCGGATCGATCTTGCGACCGACCGCGATGTCCGAATGGGCGACCACGTTCCAAGGCTTGATGTCATGACGTCGGATGATCTCGGCGCACAAAGCGAAGATGATGTCCGCCTGAGCATCCGAATACGGATAAACGTTCCCGTCGTAGTTGATGATCTCGATGCCGATGGAATGCTGGTTGAGACCATCGAGCTTACCCCAGGTGCTCTTACCGGCATGGAAAGCCGCCTTGTCCTCGGGGACCATCCGGATGACCCGAGGTTTGGCTTCATCGGTCACGACATAATGTACCCCGACACGGTGCTTGGGATCTTTCCCTTGGAGGATGTCCAGGGAGGAGGGCAGGGAGCCTGCGGTATGGTGCAGGACCAAGATGGTCACCGGACTGCGGCGTGGTTCGCAGCCCAGAGAAGTCGGACCTTGTTCGATCGACAGTCCCGTGAAGGCCGGCTTTTCCTCATCCTTCGGCGGAAGCTTAGTTTCAGGTGCGGTCGCGCAACCGCTGAAAAAAGCCGCAAATGCCGAATAAATCGCCAGCTGGCAGCAATATGAGCGAAAGAAGGCAATCATGGCGGGGGTACGGACAAAGATAGCGAACGTCTGATTTAGCCCAAGTAAATACCGATTAAGTGTATTTTAACCCAATATATGTTATCCATAACACAATTAGACATAATGTATATTGTGCGAAATATATCTAGGAATAGGTTCCGGGGTGCATTGCGTTATTGATTGGTCGATTGGATACGCTCATAAAGGAACTTCCCCAAACCCATCTAGCTCCGACTTTATGAAAGTAGCCCGACACATCATTGAAGCCCGCCGTGAGGCCATCGCCAAACTTCTCTCCAAGGTCGGCTACGTTCCGGTCCTGGAGATCTGCAAGCAGTTCAATGTCTCGGAAGCGACGGCTCGCCGCGATCTGACCGAACTCGAGAACCAGCGACGGATCACCCGCACCCACGGTGGTGCGCTTTCCGATTTCAACCGCAACTTCCCTCCGCTCGACGACCGTAAGATCGAAGACGCCGAGGCCAAGCGCCGCATCGGCAATCTCGCCGCTTCCCGCGTCAAGGCCGGCATGACCGTCTATCTCGACTCTGGTTCGACGATCTTCTTCGCTGCCGAAGCCATCGCCGCCGCCGGCGTCCCTGACCTTCAGATCGTCACGACCTGTCTCCCGACCGCCCAGCTGATCTCGTGTCTGCCGGGCGTCGAAGTCTATATCCCGGGCGGCCTGTTCCTGACCCGACATGCGATGGTCGCCGGCGACCGTACGCTCGAGGAAGTCGCCCGCTGGAATTTCGACGTGGCTTTGCTTGGCGCCGAAGGCATCGACGAAAACGGCCTGTGGAATTCCCAGCGCGACATCTCTCACCAGCAGCGTGAAGTCATCCGTCGCAGCGACGAAGTCCTGATCTGCATGAACAAGGTCAAGCTCGGCCGCGGCGGACCTTGTGCCGTCACCCGCGACGTCACCTCGCTTTTCCTGGTCACCGATGCTGACGCCGCGGCGGTACAGAAAGCCAAGGTCAAGCTGCTCCCGGAACGAGTCCTGACCGCTGTCTAAGTTCGCCTCTTCTTATTGAGGCATGTCGTCGGACGCCATCCAGTCGTTGCTAACACTGTCCCATGAGTTGGGCGGTGATCGTCTGCGCATGGCCATCCTGGGCGAAGGCAACACTTCGGTCCGGCTCGATGATGACACCTTCGCGGTCAAGGCCTCGGGTTCGAACCTCGCCACCCTTACGGCAGCGGATGTCACGTCCTGCGCCTTCGACCGCCTGCTGCCGTTGCTCGATAAGACCACCGCGACGGATGTCGAAGTCGACCAGGCCCTGTTGGCTGCTCGTCTGGATCCTGCCGCCAAGAAGCCTTCGATCGAAGCCCTCTTCCACGCTTACCTGCTCACCCTACCCGGCGTCCGCTGTGTCGGTCACGTGCATGCCATCGCGGTGAACCAGATCCTCTGCTCGCCGCGCGCCCGGGAGTTCGCCGAAAAGCGGGCCTGTCCGGATGAGATCGTGATGTGCGGAGTCGAGTCAGTCTTCGTGCCTTACGCCGAGCCCGGCCTAGGTCTATCTCAGGCGATCCGCCGTGAGGTCGTCTCCTTCGTTAAGCGCACTGGGCGCGACCCGAAGATCATCCTCCTTCAGAACCACGGCATCATCGCTGTCGGCTCATCGCCGAAGGCCGTCCTGGGCTCTCTGCTCATGGCCGAAAAAGCCGCCGAGATCTTCGTGGGTGCCGCCGCCCTCGGCGGACCGGTCTTCCTGACTGCCGCCCAATGCGAACGCATCGCGGGACGTCCCGACGAACATTACCGGCAGAAAATGCTCGGTATGTGACCCTTTTCACCCCTCCCCTTCCCTTTCTGACCATGTCTAATTACCTCGCCATCGACCTCGGAGCCGAATCCGGCCGCGTCATCCTCGGCCAGCTCAAGGCCGGTAAGTTCACCATGAAAGAGGTGCACCGTTTCTCCAACGGTGCCATCACCGCCAACGGCACCCTGCGCTGGGACATCATCCGCATCTTCCGCGAGATCCGCATCGGCCTCGCCAAGGGCGCAAAGCTCGGTCCGATCAAATCCATCGCCTGCGACTCCTGGGGCGTCGATTACGTCCTGCTGAAGGGCGACGGCCCTCTGCTCTCCCTGCCTTTCACCTATCGCGACGAGCGTAGCTTCAAGTCTTACGAGCTGGCCATGCGTCGTTTCTCCCAGAAGGAGATCTTCGAAGGCACCGGCATCGCCTCGATTTCGATCAACACGCTCTATCAGCTGTTCGACGACGCCGAGAACCGCCCCGAGATGCTGCAGTTCGCCGACAAGTTCCTGCTCATCGGCGACTACATCACCTGGTTGCTCACGGGCAAAGCCCGCGCCGAAGAGACGCTGATCTCCGGCAGCCAGTGCTGGGACACCCGCAAGCGCGACTGGGCTTGGCCGGTGCTGAAGAAGCTCGGTATCCCGAAGCATATCTTCCCGAAGCCGGTCGCTCCGGGCGTGAAGCTCGGCAAGATGCTGCCCTATCTCGCCAAGGAGACTGGTCTCGGTAAGACCGAGGTCGTCACGACCTGCGCCCATGACACCGCCGCCGCGGTCGCTGCGGTCCCCGCCACCAAGGGCGATGACTGGGCCTACCTTTCTTCCGGCACCTGGTCGCTCCTCGGCCTCGAACTGCCCAAGCCGCTCGTCAACGAGACCGTCCGTAAGGCCAAATATACGAACGAAGTCGGCTTCGGCGGCACGTCCCGCTTCCTCAAGAACCTCGTCGGTCTCTGGGTCCTCCAGGAGTGCCGTCGCGAGTGGATGGAGAAAGGCGAGGTCTCCGACTACGGTGAGATCGTGAAGCTCGCGCTCAAGGCGCCTTCCCTCCGTTCGTTCATCCGTCCCGATGATGTCCGCTTCGCCAAGCGCGGTGACATGGTCGCCAAGGTCCAGGCGTTCTGTCGCGAGACCAAGCAGCCCGTGCCGAAGACGCACGGCGAGATCGCGCGCTGCGTGCTCGAATCTCTGGCCCTTCTTTATCGCGTCGAGATGGACGGCATGGAGAAACTCACGGGGCGCAAACTGAAGCGCCTGCACATCGTCGGCGGCGGCTGCCGCAACGCCTTGCTCAACCAGGCCACGGCTGACGCCACTGGCCGGACCGTCATCGCCGGACCCGTCGAAGCCACTGCTGCCGGCAACATCTTGGTCCAAGCCATCGCCATGAAGGAGCTCAAGAACCTCGACGAACTGCGCAAGGTCGTCCGAAACTCCTTTGAGGTAGTGACTTACGTACCTAATCCCACGTCCGCGTGGGCCGCCGCCCAAGCCAAGTTTAATGGTTTAAAGAAGTCATAAAACCCCTTACTCACCTCACA
>CAXNHL010000104.1:0-4764 GCA_964202105.1 Opitutales bacterium
GAACATGTCCGCGCGCATGGTCACGCGCTGGTCGGGGCCGGCCATCACTTGCAGCTGCGCGATCGCGATGCGGGCCGACGCGAGGGCGTTGAAGCGCGCCCGGAGGAAGCCGGCGTTGCTCTGCGCGAGGCGGCTTTCCACCTGCAGGAAGGAGGCGAGGACGATCACCATCATCACCATCGCTGCCATGATGGTCAGCGAGAGTACGAGGGAGAAACCAGAGCGATTGATTCTCATTGGTAAATTGGGGTAAAATCACAGTAAACCCCCCTAGGGCTAAGTCAAAGGATTGGTTTTTAACATTTGTTCCAAAAGATTGATTTAAATCGTTTAAACTCGTTTAAAATCATAAAACAGTCATTAATTGGCAATTTAAAGAGGGGGCTTGCGACCTCTGGGGGTTTCCCGAGGTTACTGGGGTGCAAACCCTCATCCAAGGTGCCGGCGCTTTCATCTGGCCGCTCGGTTTCTGCTCTTTCCTCGCGCTCTATCTGATCATCGAACGAGCCCTCGCCCTGCGAGTCTCCCGCGTCGCGCCCGAGACCGTCGTCAAGGCGGTCCTCGCCGGCCAGCTCGACCAGGTCGGCGCCGCCGACGGCGAGTCCGTCGCGGGTCGTCTCGTGCAGCGCTGGAAGGACGGCGCCTCGGGCGAAGTGCTCAAGGCCTGGGCCCGTCATGAGCTGATCCGCCTGCAGCGTGGCCTCCACCTGCTCGACAGCATCGTGGCCGGCGCGCCCTTGCTCGGCCTGCTCGGCACGGTCGCCGGTCTCGCCACGCTCTTCCCGGAACAAGGCATGCCGGATGCGCAGACGCTCACGCGCGGCGTCGGCCTCGCGCTCAGCACGACGATGATCGGCCTGTGCGTCGCGATCCCCGCGCTCCTCGCTTCGAACTGGCTGAGCCGTCGCCTCGAAGTCCTGTCCTCGCGGCTCGACGTCCTGGTCGAGGCGCTCGAAGCCCGCCGCCGATGAGCCTCGTCGTCTCCCGTCGTCGTCGCGCCGACATCAACGTGGTGCCGCTCATCGACGTGATGGTGGTGCTGGTCTTCTTCCTGCTCCTGAGCGGCCGCTTCGAACAGACGCGCGCGCTCGCCATCGTACCGCCCACGGCCTCCGCGGGCACGGCCGGCGCCGAAGCTTCCTCGCTCGTCGTCGGCGTCGATCGCGACGGCAAACTCTACCTCGAGGGCAAGGCCATCGCCGCTGACGCGCTCGCCAAGGCCCTCGTCGATCACGCGCTGAAGTCGCCCGGCACCGAAGTCATCATCGTCGCCGACGAGCGTTCGCTCACGGGCGCCGCAGTCGGCGCGCTCGACGCCGCCGCCAAGGCCGGCCTGAAGCCGCGCCTGCAGACCCGCCAGCCACGCTGAGCCTTTCCTTTATGTCGACCCGTCTGCCCGAAGTCCTCCGCCTGCTCGAAGACTATACGCAGGCCCACGGCACGTCCGGCCACGAGGACGCGGTCCGCGCGATCTTCGTCCGCGAACTCCGCGGCCGCGCGTTCAGCGCCGACGGCCTCGGCGGCGTGCTCGCCGCGCCCGCCAAGGAGAAGGGCGGCCCGCGCGTGGTGCTCACGGCGCACATGGATGAGATCGGTTTCCTCGTGCAGGCGGTCACTCACGACGGCTTCCTTCGCTTGGTCCCGGTCGGCGGCTGGCCCGACGGTGTGCTCGCCGCGCAGCGTCTCCGCATCTGGTCGCGCTCCGCGCGCAAGGAATTCCTTGGCGTCGTCGCCGCGCTCCCGCCTCATCAGGGCGGCGCCCAGGCGGCTTCCGCCGACAAGGTGCTCGTCGACATCGGCGCGCGTTCGGCCGACGCTGTCGCGCGTCTCGGTATCCGTCTGGGCGATCCCGTCGTGCCCGAAGGTCCGTTCACGGCGCTCGCCGAACCGGGACTCTACGTCGCCAAGGCCTTCGATAACCGCGTTGGCATGGCCGCGCTCACGCTCGCCACGCATGCGCTCGATGCCGCTCCGCCGGCCGCCGATCTTCTCGCGGTCGCGACGGTGCAGGAAGAAGTCGGCTGCCGTGGCGCGGTCGTCGCCGCCCGCCTCGCGAAGCCCGACGTGGTCATCGTCCTCGAAGGACCGCCGGCCGACGACGTGCCCGGCCTCGCCCCGCATGGGGAGCACCAAGGCGCCCTCGGCGGCGGCGTGCAGGTGCGCGCCTACGATCCGACGGCGATCATGAACCCGCGCCTCGTCGACCTCACGCTGCAGGTCGCGGCGGAACAGGGCATCCCTTGCCAGTTGGCGGTCCGCCGCACGGGCGGCACGGACGCGCGTTCCTTCCAGGCCCATGAACTGGGCCTTCCGGTCATCGTGCTCGGCGTGCCGGCCCGCTATATCCACACGCACAATGCGGTCATCGACGTCGCCGACCTGCAGGCCTGCGTCGACCTGGCCGTGGCGCTGGTCCGTCGCCTCGATGCTCCGACGGTCAAATCGCTGACGCAGTATCTCTGATACGGGTCGGACCCGGTTTCTCGCCCGGAATCCGCACAATCCGCTTGAGAGGGGAGGGTGCTCCGCTGACAGTAGGCCCATGTGCGCGGACAAGAAACCCGCCTCGGCTTCCGGCAAGGAAGGCTTCGAGGCCGAACTCAAGCAGCTCGAGCAGCTTGTCGAGTCCCTCGAGTCCGGCGACGTCTCGCTCGACGCGCTCGTCGCGAAGTATGAGGAAGGCATGCGCCTCCTGAAGTCCTGCCAGAAGTCGCTCGAGGCCGCCGAACTGCGCATCGAGCAGCTCGGTAAGCGCGGCGAAGACTCGCAGGGCTGATGTCGCTCCTCGCGTCCATCCGTGGTCCGGCCGACGTCAAGGCCCTCGCGCCCGAGCAGCTCCCGCTCCTCGCGCAGGAGATCCGCGAACGTCTCGTGGCCGTCACGGCCAAGAACGGCGGACATATCGGTCCTAATCTCGGCGTGGTCGAACTTTCGATCGCCTTGCACCGCGTGTTCGGTACGCCGCGCGACAAGTTCGTCTTCGACGTGGCCCACCAGGGCTACGTCCACAAGCTCCTCACTGGCCGCAATGGCGCCGACTTCGACGGCATCCGCACCACGGGCGGCCTTAGCGGCTTCCTGAATCGCGAAGAGAGCCTGCACGACGTCTTCGGCGCGGGCCATGCCGGTACGGCGCTTTCCGCCGCCGTCGGTCTCGCCAACGCCCGCGATCGCCTCGGCGAAGATTCGCACGTGGTTGCCCTAATCGGCGACGCGGCCCTCACCTGCGGTGTCACGATGGAGGCGCTCAACAACGCCGCGAAGTCGACCAAGCGCCTGGTCATCGTGCTCAACGACAACGAGTGGTCCATCGACCGCAACGTCGGCGCGGTCGCCGACATCCTGAGCCGCCTGATCGTCACGCGTCCTTACAACAACTCCCAGCAGGGGCTGAAGCGCTTGCTCGGCAAGACGCGCGCCGGCACGAAGTTCCTGGATTTCGGCCGCAGCTTCAAGCGCCACGTGAAGAACTGGTTCACGCACAGTTCCTCGCTCTTCGAGCAGTATGGCGTGCGTTACGTCGGCCCGATCGACGGACACGACCTCGGCGCGCTCGAGCGCTACCTGAATTTCTGCAAGGACTCCCAAGGTCCGATCCTCCTGCACGTCCGCACGGAGAAAGGCCGTGGCCTCGGCGCCGCGCTCAAGAATCCGGAGAAATTCCACGGCACGGGCGCCTTCGATCCGGAGACGGGTGACTCGCTCGCTTCCGGCGCCGCCGGCGCGCCCAAGGCCTGGCAGGACGTCTTCGGCGCCCTGCTGCTCCGCGAGGCCAAGGCCGACTCCCGCGTGGTCGGTATCACCGCCGCGATGCCTTCGGGCACGGGTCTCAATCAGCTGAAGAAGGAACTGCCCGCGCAGTATCACGACGTCGGCATCGCCGAAGAGCACGCCGCGCTCTTCGCCGCCGGCATCGCCGCCCGCGACCTCCGTCCGGTCTGTGCGATCTACTCCACGTTCATGCAGCGCGCCTACGACATGGTCATCCATGACGTCTGCCTGCAGCGTCTGCCGGTCACCTTCTGCATGGACCGCGCGGGGGTCTCGCCCAGCGACGGCCCGACGCATCACGGTCTCTTCGACATCGCTTACCTGCGTTGCGTCCCGAACGTCACGCTGATGCAGCCGAAGGACGAAGACGAGTTCGCGGACATGCTCCACACCGCGCTGAAGTCCGGCGCGCCGATGTTCATCCGTTACCCGCGCGGCGCCGCCGCCGGTAAGGCGATCAAGGCGCAGCCCGCGCTCATCCCGCTCGGCCAGGCCGAAGTCCTCCGCGCTGGCGCCGACGTCCAGTTGTGGGCCCTCGGCACGATGGTGCCCGAAGCCCAGTCGCTCGCCGATCGGCTCTCTGCTCAGACCGGTCTTTCCGTCGGCGTGGTCAACGCGCGCTTCGCCAAGCCCATCGACGCCACCTTGCTCGTCACGCAGGCCAAGGCCGCGAAACTCATCGTCACGCTCGAAGACGGTGCCGTCACCGGCGGCTTCGGTACGGGCGCGCTCGAGACCCTCGCCGAATTCGGCGTGCGCACGCCGGTGCTCCGCCTCGGCTGGCCCGACCGTTTCGTCGGCCATGCCACCGATGTGAAGACCCTGCGCGCCGCGAACGGCCTCGCCCCCGACCAGATGCTCGCGGCGATCAAGGAGAAGGTGGGTTCCTGATCATCGAGGACTGAATGGAGGGCTGAATTGAGGACTGCGTTGAGGACTGAATTGATTGAGCGGCATCGGGTAGGGATGCGATGACATCGCATCCGCCTGGAT
>CAXNHL010000105.1:0-4739 GCA_964202105.1 Opitutales bacterium
GCCCGCTTCCTCCAGAAGATCACCGAGGCCTTCGGCAAGAAGCCTCGCCTGGCCAACCTCCTCCTCGACCCGTACTTCAAGAAGACGGTCAAGAAGGCCCAGAAGAACTGGCGCAAGGTCATCGCCCTCGCGGTGAAGCACGGCATCCCTGTGCCGACCCTCGGTTCGGCGCTCTCGTACTTCGACTCGTACCGCACCGAAGACCTCCCGCAGAACCTGCTCCAGGGTCAGCGCGACTTCTTCGGCGCCCACACCTACGAGCGCAAGGACAAGCCCCGCGGCGAGTTCTTCCACATCGACTGGCCGGATCCCAAGCGCCCGCAGATCAAGGCCTGAGGTCCTTGACCGGAAACAGGAAGGGCGTCCGCCAGGACGCCCTTCTTCTTTGTGCGCATAGGTCAGACCTCACGCCTCACCCTGCCAAGGAAAGTCACTTGGCGGCCCAACCGCCGCCCGTGGCCGCGGCGAGGCGCACGGCGACCTGCCGGCGCTCCCATACGACCATCGAGAGCGTGCGCGCAGCCAACGCTTCGTCGCGGCGGGCGAGCGTGAGCTCGGTCTCATTGGCGAGGCCGGCCTGCTGGCGCGCTTCGGCGTTGGCGAGGCGGGTCCGCACGGCGGCGAGCACGCGAGCCGTGAGATCTTCCTGCTGCGCGAGCTCGCGGAGATCCGCGAGGGCGTCCTCGACCTCGCGGAAGGCGCCGAGCACGGCCTTCGTCCATTCGGCCGCGGAGCCGTCGATCCGCGCGCGCGCGGCCTCGAGGTTCGCTTCACGGCGACCGGCGTCGAAGATCGGCAGATCGACCACGGGCGCGAGGCTCCAAAAACCGGCGGAGCCCTGCCCGATACGCGAAGCCGGATCGGCCTGCCAACCGGCCTGGCCGGTGAGCGTGACGGAAGGATAGAAATCCGCGCGGGCCGCGCCTTCGCGGGAGACCGCGGCGTCGAGACGCGCGGCAGCGGCGGCGAGGTCGGGACGACGCAGCAGGAGTTCGGACGGCACGCCGGCGCCGAAGCCGGGCATCGCGGCGACGCCTTGGGCGACGGGCAGGCTTTCGCCGGGCGCGGCGCCGATGAGCGCGCGCAGCGCATTCTCGGCGGCGGCGACACGACGGCGGCCGAGGCCTTCGTCGACCTTGGCCTGCGCGGCGGCGAGGCTCGCGGTGGAAAGCGGGTCGGAATCGATCAGGCCGGCCGTCACGGTCTTCTCGACGAGTTCCATCTCGCGGAAGCGCGTGGCGAATTCGGTCTCGAGGAAGCGGAGCTGCTCGCGGGCGCCGCGGACGGCGAACCAGAGACGGGCGACTTCGGCGGACAGGGCGAGATCGGCCTGCGCGGCGGTGAACTTCGCGGCGCGGACATCGGCTTCGGCGGCCTGAGACTTCGCGGCCTCGCGGCCCCAGATGTCGAGTTCCCAGGAAGCCTTGGCGGCGACGGCGGTGACATCCGTGCGACGCGGGATGCCCGGAGGGAAACGTCCGTTGGCGACGGAGATGCGGGAAGCTTCCTGGCCGGCGGCGACGGAAAGCGCGGGCTGATCGCCGGCATCGGCGGCGCGGAGCAAGGCGACCGCTTCGCGCTGACGGGCGCGGGCGAGCGCGAGGTCCGGGCTGCCCTTGCGGGCGCGGGCGAGCAGGTCGAGCAGCGCAGGGTCGGCGAAAGCCTCGGCCCACTTCACGTCGGCGGCGACGCCGACCTGCGAGAACGCGGCGGGCGCGACCGGTGAAGCCGGCTTGGCGGCCGGATCGTGCGCGCAGCCCGCGAGGGCGAGCGCCGCGAACAGGAAGGACTTATTTGCCCGGCGCATCTTGGGAGGCGTCGATATAGACGTCCATCTGCTGACCGACGAAGAGCGCGCGGCCCGTCGGGCGGTCGAACTGGTAGATCACCTGCAGCACGCGCGTGTCGACGCGCTCGATGCTGGCGCCGGTGAGCGAGGTCTTCGGGATGACGAAGGGCTCGATGCGGACGAACTTCAGGGCGATGGACCGGTCCTTGCCGCCGGCGAGGGAGCTTTCGCCCTTCAGGTAGCCCTTGGCGGGCAGGCCTTCGCGCATGCGCGTGGCGAGCTGTTCGTCGACGTCGCAGCGGATCTGCAGGCGCGAGATATCGCCGAGGACGACCGGCGCCTTGGCGCCGGCCGCGACGAATTCGCCGGCGCGGACGCCGACCTGGAGCACCGTGGCGGCGATGGGCGAACGGAGCACGAGGCGGTCGAGGAGCACGGCGGTCTGGTCGAGCTGGGCCTTGGCGAGCGCGAGCTTCGCCTGCGCTTCCTTGGCGGCCATCTGATAGGAGAGCAGGTCGGCGGCGGAGACGGCGCCGCTGTCCTTGATGCCGGTCCAGCGACGGGCGGCGTCCACGGCGCGTTCGGCCGTCGCGGCCGCGGCTTCGACGGCGGCCTTCTGCACGGCATGCTGGGCGCGGAGGTCGCGATCATCGAGTGTGAGCAGCGGATCGCCGGCCTTCACCTGGTCCCAGACCTTGACGTGGACCTTGGCGACCGTACCGGAAGTCGGCGAGCCGAGGAGCGTGTTCTCGGCGACGGCTTCGATCAGGCCCGCCGCGGCGATGAGGCCGTCCTTGTCGCGGGTGGCCGGCTCGTAGGGCGGCGGCTTGATCGGCGCCTCGGTGGCCGTGCCGCGGGTGAGCTGCAGGGCGGCGACGGCGCCGGCGAGCGCGAGGGCGAAGAGCAGGATGCGTTTCTTGAACATAAGGGGAATCAGAGGTGCGTCGTGTCGAGGAGCTTCGGGTCGTCGACCACGCGGCTGATGCGGCCGTCTTCCATCTCCGCGATGCGGTCGGCGAAACGGAAGATGCGGTGGTCATGCGTCACGACCACGACGCAGCGTTCGGGCGAACGGGAAAGGTCGCGGACCATCTGCATGATCTGGGCGCCGGTGTCCTTATCGAGGGCCGAAGTCGGTTCGTCGCAGATCAGGAGCGGCGGCTCGTGCACGAGCGCGCGGGCGATGGCCACGCGTTGCTGCTGGCCGCCGGAGAGCGCGTTGGGGCGACCTTCCTCGCGGCCCTTGAGGCCGACCTTCTCGATGATCGCCAGCGCGCGCGCATGGGCCTCGTCGTAAGGGCGTCCCTGGATCAGCAGCGGCACCATCACGTTCTCCGCGACGGTGAGCGTCGGGATGAGGTTGAAGGACTGGAAGACGAACCCGAGGTTCTGACGGCGGAAAGTCGTGAGCGCTTCCTGGCCGAGGCCGTCGAGGCGCTGGCCGAAGACCTCGACGGCGCCGGCCTGCGGCGTGAGCGTGCCCGCGATGACGGAGAGCAGCGTCGTCTTCCCGCAGCCGGACGGACCGACGAGCATGATGAGCTCGCCGCGGCGGGCTTCGAAGTCGGCCTGCTTGAGGGCGACGACCTGGTTCTCCGGGGTGCCGAAGAACATGTCGACGCCGGAGGCGCGGACGGCGACGGTGTGGGCGAGGTGGCTCATCCGCGGAAGACGGAGGCGGCGTCGACGCGCGACACCTTGATGATGCCGATGATGGCGGAGACGAAACTGATGCCCAGCACGAGGGCGAACGTCGCCCAGAGGATCTGCGGGTACATCACGAACGGGGGCATGCCCTTCTCGATCATCACGCGGCCGATGGCCTGCGCCATGCCGGCGCCGAGGCCGAAGCCGATGAGCCCGGCGGTGAAGGCCTGCACGAAGAGCATGCGGGCGATCACGCCCATGCCCGCGCCCATCGCCTTGATGGCCGCGAAATACTTCAGGTTCTCGAGCACGAAGGAGTAGAAGGTCTGGCCGGAGATCGCGATGCCCACGAACAGCCCGAGGAGCACCGCCGTGCCGAAGGAGAACGGGATACCGGTGTTGGTCCAGAACCACCAGAACGTGTTGCGCGCTAGGCTGCGCTCGCCCCAGCTCCAGATCACCGTGTCGGACGTCCAGGCCTTGAGGCCCGTGTCACGCTCGATCCGGTCGCAGAGCTCGCCCGGCGCCACGCCCTTCTGTGGTTCGACGAGCATGAAGCTCAGCGTACGCCGGGCGCCGAGGGTGTAGCCCTTGGCGCGGTCATAGGTGGTGTAGACGAACGGACCGCCGGTGAAGGCGCGCTTGACCCGGCAGATGCCGACGATGCGGGCCTGGATGTCGTTGACCTCGAAAGTGTCGCCGACCTTGAGCGGCGTGTTCTTGGGCTTGCCGTCGGGACCGACGCCCATCCGGCCCATCAGCGCGGCGCCCCATTCGTCGACGATGACGGTGTCAGGGAGGCGGAGGTCCTCGATGCGTCCCTGCGAAAGGACGGCCGGCGCGCCGGCGAAGGTATCGGCGTCGATGCCGACGAGCGTGATCAGCTTGAAGTTGCCGTCCTGCATGCGCGCCTGGACGAAGGAGGTGTGCAGCGGAGCGGCCCAGGCGACGCCATCGACGGAGCGGACGCGGCCGAGGTCGGTGTCGCGGAGCGGCTTGGCGTCGTTGACCTGCTCGACCATCGGGTCGCTGACCCAGACCTGCGCGCGGATGTTGACCATCGGCGTGTAGGTCCAGCTCATGATCCCGAAGAAGACCGAGCTCTGCTGGGCCATCAGGAGCGCCGAGAACGCCAGCCCGCAGAGGAGCATCGCCAGCTTGGCGCGGTCTCCGAAGAGCATGTTGAGGGCGAGGCGGTACATCGGAGACGGCGGACGTGGTCAGTCTCCCCTGAACAAGCGTTGCGTCAACGGGAAGTCAAACGGCCCGGACGATGTCCGGGCCGTCGTGACCGAAACGTGAC
>CAXNHL010000106.1:0-4698 GCA_964202105.1 Opitutales bacterium
AGGTCCGCTCACCGGTGTCGCCGCCTTGGCCGAAGCGACGTCCGCCGACCTTTCCTTCCTTGGTAACGCCAAATACGCCGACACCGTGGCCGCCTCGCGCGCCGGTGCGATCCTCGTGCCCGTCGCCTTCGCGGGCAAGCCGGCCGCCGGCCAGGCTTTCCTCCGCGTGGCCAATCCTTCCTACGCGCTCGCGTTGTTCTGCGGCGTGCTCGAAGCCCGCCTCTGGCCGCGTCCTCCGGCTGGCATCCACGCCACCGCCGTCGTCGCGGCTTCGGCCAAGGTCGATCCCGCCGCCCATGTCGGGCCGCTTTGCGTGATCGCCGAAGGCGCGGTCGTCGCTGCCGGCGCGGTACTCGAAGCCCGCTGCTATGTCGGCGCCCGTGCTTCTGTCGGCGCGGACTGCTGGCTCAAACCCGGCGTCACGGTCGGCGATTACTGCATCCTGGGGGCCCGCTGCCGGATCCAGTCCGGAGCCGTCATCGGCTCCGATGGCTTCGGTTATGAGCCCGTCAACGGCGAGATCCAGCGTATCCCGCAGATCGGCAACGTCGTCCTCGAAGACGACGTCGAGGTCGGCGCCAACTCGACCCTCGACCGCGCCCGCTTCAGCCAGACGGTGGTCGGGCGGGGCACCAAGATCGATAATCTCGTCCAGATCGCCCATAACGTGCGCATCGGCCGCCAATGCCTCATCACCGCGCAGGTCGGCATCGCCGGCAGCACCACGCTCGGCGACCATTGCGTCCTGGGCGGTCAGTCCGGCGTGGCCGGCCACCTGACCCTCGGCGACCGCGTCAAGCTCGGCGCCCAGACGGGCCTCTTCGAGGATGTGCCCGCCGACGGCTTCATGAACGGCACGCCCGCCGTGCCCTTCGGCCTGGAGCGTCGCCTGGTCGTCCTTTCGCGCCGTCTGCCCGATCTGTTCAAAAAGGTTGATTCGCTGACCGCCTCCTTGGACTCTGCTAAACGCTAACCGACATGAGCCTACCTGAGATGAAGATTTTCACCGGCAACGCCAACCCGGCGCTGGCCAAGGAAATCTGCGAACATCTCGGCGTCCCGCTCGGCACCGCGACCGTCAACCGTTTCCCTGACGGCGAGACGTTCGTGCAGATCAACGAGAATATCCGCGGCTGCGACGTCTACGTGATCCAGCCGACCTGCGCCCCGGCCAACGACCGCATCATGGAGTTGCTGATCATGATCGACGCGCTCCGCCGTGCTTCCGCCGCGCGCATCACGGCCGTGATCCCGTTCTTCGGTTACGCCCGTCAGGATCGCAAGGACAAGCCCCGCGTGCCGATCACGGCCAAGCTCGTCGCCAACCTGCTCACCGCCGCCGGCGCCAACCGCGTGCTGACGGTCGACCTGCACGCCCAGCAGATCCAAGGTTTCTTCGACATCCCCGTCGACCACCTCTACGCCTCGCCGGTCTTCTACAAGCACATCAAGGACAAGCCCTGGCTCAAGGACGCCACGGTCTTCTCGCCCGACGTAGGCGGCCTGAAGTACGCCTCGGCCGTGGCCGACATGCTCAACCTTCCTTATGGCTTCGTGGCCAAGCGCCGCACGAGCGCGACCACCGTCCAGGCCACCAGCCTTGTCGGCGAAGTCGAAGGCCGTGACATCATCTTGGTCGACGACATGACGGAGACCGCGGGCACGCTCGTGGCCGCCGCCGAATTGCTCAAGAAGAACGGCGCCCGCTCGGTGCGCGCCGTGGTCTCCCACTGCATGATCCAGGAGCTTGCCTTCGAGCGCCTCCGCCGCGGCGTCATCGACGAGGTCATCACGACCAACTCCGTCCCGGCCGACTGGCCGAAGGACCTGCCGATCACGGTGCTTTCGATCGCCCCGCTGCTGTCCGACGCGATCCGTCGCATCCACGGCAACAATAGCGTGACCGACCTCTTCCCGATCAAGGGCCACTGAGGTCCGCGTCAGGACGCAAAAAAGGCCGCCTCGATCGAGGCGGCCTTTCTGTTGGCGAGTGAGGGTAGGGCTTACTTCTTCGCGCCGGCGAGGAAGGCGAGGATCACCTGGGCCTGGTCGCCGGTGTGTCCTTTGTGGTCGGCGTAGACGCACTTGCCGTCCTTGAAGAGGAAGGCGCTGCGGCCGGCCATGCCGATCATGTTCTTCACGCCGAAGGCCTCGGTGACGGCTTTCTTTTCCTTGTCGGCGAGGAGGCGGAAGGGGAACTTCTGCTCTTCCTTGAATTCCTTCTGGAGCTTCTCGTCGTCGGTGCTGACGCCGAGGACGTTCACGCCGGCCTTCTGGAGTTCGGACCAGTTGTCGCGGAGCGAGCAGCCCTGTTTGGTGCAACCGCCAGTCTTGGCCTTCGGGTAGAAGTAGACGAGCAGGTAGCCCTTGGCGCCTTCCTTGGCGAGGGAGACGGCCTTGCCGTCCTGGTCATTGCAAGTGACGTCGGGGATGGAGGCGCCGACGGCGAGCTTTTCAGCCGCGTCACCGAAGAAGGGGAGGAGGGACATGAGGAGGGTAGCGAAGAGAGTCTTCATGCGCTTCAGGTTGGGCGCCCGCCCGTAAAAGGCAAACGCGACCGCCGGTGTTTTGTGTCGCTTGTCCGACTTTCCGGGGGCAAAAATAAGCCCATGTTGCAGGCCGTCCTCGACACCATCCCTCATCGCCCGCCGTTCCTCTTCCTGGACCGCATCGACGAGGTCCGGGCCGATGGGGCCACCTGCACCCGCACCTTCCGGGCGGACGAGCCTTTCTACGCCGGTCACTACCCGGGCAACCCGATTACCCCGGGCGTCCTGCTCTGCGAATCCGTCTTCCAGGCGGCCGCGGTCTACCTGACCAAGAAGCTCCAGTCCGAAGGCGGCGCCCCGGCCGGCAAGACCCCGGTGCTCTGCCGCATCGAGGAAGCTAAGTTCAAGGGGATGGTGAAGCCCGGCGATACGGTCTCGATCGAGGTGAAGCACGTCGAGACGCTCCAGCAGTTCCATTTCCTGACCGGCACGGTGCGTCGCGACGGTAAGGCCGTCCTGACTATCCGCTTCGCCCTCGCCCTCGTCGACCAACCCGCCTGACCTATGTCCTTCCTCGGCCTCACCGGTAAGACCTATCTCGTCCTCGGCGTCGCGAACAAGAAGTCCGTCGCCTGGCACGTCGCCAAGACCCTGGAATCCGAAGGCGCCAAGGTCGTCTACTCGGTTCGCTCCCAAGCCCGCCTGGATTCGTTGAAGGGCCTCCTCGACGGCAAGCCGGTCTATCTCTGTGACCTCGAGCATGAAGCGCAGACGCAGCAGCTCGCCGCCGCCGTCGGCCGTGAACATGGCCCGCTCGACGGTGTCCTGCACAGCGTGGCGTTCGCCAATTTCTCCAAGGGTATGCAGCCTTTCCACGAGACGGTCCGCGCCGACTTCCTGCAGGCCACCGCGATCTCCGCGTTCTCGCTCGTCGAACTGGCCCGCGCGCTCAAGCCGCACCTTAAGTCCGACGCGTCCGTCGTCTCGATCGGCATCTCCTCGCAGGTGACCGCCTCGAACTACGGCTACATGTCGCCGATCAAGGCCGCCCTCGAATCCGCCAGCCGCTTCCTCGCGAAATCCTTCTCGGCCGATTCGCGCGTGCGTTTCAACTCCGTCAACGCCGGCCCGCTCAAGACGAGCGCGAGCGCCGGTATCCCCGGTTATCTCCATAACTACCTGCACGCCGAGAAGATGACTTTCCGCAAGGAAGCCCTGAAGACGCAGGAGGTCGCTGACACGGCCGTCTGGCTGCTCTCACCGCGCTCGAGCGGCGTCAACGGGCAGGGCATCGTGGTCGACGCCGGCATGAGCTGGAATTTCTTCGACGAAGAACTCGTGGCCGCTTCTTCCCGTCTCCCCGGCTCGTGATCTTCCAGCGCACCGTCCTTTCCGGCCTCGTCGCCGAACTGCCTCCCGAGGTCTGGACCTCCGATGAGGTCGAACGTCGCCTGGCGCCGCTCTATGGCCGCCTGAAGCTGCCGGAGGGCCGTCTCGAGCTGATGACGGGCATCCGTGAGCGCCGCTTCTGGCCGCAGGCCATCCGCCCCTCGGCCGCTTCCGCGCTGGCCGGTCGTCGCGCGATGCAGGCCGCCGGCGTGGGTCCGGCCGATATCGACCTGCTGATTCATTCTTCGGTCTGTCGCGATCGCCTCGAGCCTTCGACCGCCGCCTACGTGCATGGCCTGCTCGGTCTCGGCCCGCAGGCGCAGATCCTCGACGTCTCCAACGCCTGCCTAGGTTTCCTCAACGCTGTCGCGCTTGCCGCGGGCATGGTGGAGTCCGGCCAGATCCGTCGCGCGCTCGTCTGCTCCGGCGAAGATGGTCGTCCGCTCGTGGAGCGCACGATCCGTATGCTGAATGAAGACCTCGCGCTCACGCGCGAGACCATCAAGCCCTACTTCGCCAATCTCACGATCGGCGCGGGTGGCGCCGCCGCGGTGGTCTCCCGCGATGACCTCGCCGGCCCCGGCGCGATCCGTCTGCTCGGAGGCGCCGCCGAAACCGATTCTTCCGCGAACGGACTTTGTGAAGGCGACACCTCCTTCGCCGAACTCGATATGCGCACGGACTCCGAGGCGCTGCTCGCCGCCGGCGTCGCGCTGGCCCAGCGTTGCTGGGGCCGCTTCAAAGGCGTCACGGGTTGGGATGAATCCACGCCGCACCGCGTGGTCACGCACCAGGTGGGCCGCCGTCATTCCTCGCTGCT
>CAXNHL010000107.1:0-4681 GCA_964202105.1 Opitutales bacterium
GCCGAGGGACGCTTCACCTTGCGCGCTTACGTGGGTTACGCCGGCTGGTCGCCTGGTCAGCTCGAGAACGAACTCCGCATGAACGCGTGGGTCGTCTGCCCGTTCGACTTCGCCTGCGCCGACCTCGAGGGCTCAGACCTCTGGAAGCACCTGCTGGCCGCGCATCGACCTGACCTGCGTCTCGAGGCGGATTCGCCCGAGGACCCCGGCCTTAATTAGCGTGCCGTCGAGAGTAGGATACCGACGTTCTGCGTGAGAAGTTCGCCCGGCTTACGTCCGTCAGGTGCCAGTAGCTTACGGCGGATCAGCAGGGGACGTTGCGTGACGTCGATTTCGGCAATCTGCCAGCCTTGCGCGGGGAGCCGCGGGTTGCCGGCTTCGAGCGCCGTCCAGCGTAGCGGCATGCCTTGCCACGAGAACTCCACATACCAGCCGGCGGCTTTTTTGGGTTCCCCGCGCGCGAGCACGGGATAGCGCTCGACGAAGTCGGGGGTCTTGGTCGCCCGGAGGACGACCGTGAGCGCAGTCGGTTGGCGACGCACGAGCGCGAGCACGTCGACGCTCCGTTGGCCGAGGAGCGGCAGGGGATCCATGCCGATGAGGTTCTGGCCGTTGTAGAGTCCGTGCAGGTTGGGGCTCTTCCGGTTGTCTGGCTGCGCCGCATACCAAGAGTAGAAGCCGGTCGAGAGGAGCAGGCCGACTTCGAAGTGGAGGTGCGCCCGGTCGGGCGTGATCGGGCTCGCCCCGGCGGAAGTGCGCCCCATGCGGCCGAGCGTCGTGCCGCGGCGCGTGAAAGCACCGAGCTTCATCGCCGGATCGATCGAGGCCAGGTGGGCGTAAAGCGAATAGACGCGAAGCTCTGCTCCCGGGTGATCGATCACCACGTATCTGCCGTAGGGTCCGTTGACGTGCGGGTTGACGTAGACCACCTGGCCATCCATCGCCACCCGCACCAGGTCGAGCGCCTCGCCCGCGGCGTCGCGCCGGCCCGGTCGGATATCGACGCCTTCGTGGAAGCGGTGGCCTTCTTCGCGGACCATCCCGAACGTCGCCGATTCGAGGCGGCCGGAGACGGTCGGCTGGAGATAATCCTGGGCCGTGCGGACCGTGCTCAGGTCAAGGGTGGTCGGCCAGACTACCTCCGTGGCGAACAGCGGGACCGACGCCAGGCCGAGGGAGAGGAGGGCGAGGCGGATCCGCAGGCTCACTGACGTTCGGACTCCTTGATCTTGCGGAGCTTGAGCGCGGAGATGTTGAGGCGGCGGCTGATATCCATCACCGCCTGGCTGTTGGTCATGCCCTTCTGCTCGACGTGGAAGATCAGGTTGCCGTCCGTGATCTGGTTATCGATCGGCATGATGCCCACGGCCGTGTCGTTGATGACCAGGACGAAGTGGCGGCCGACGGCCTCCTTGGTGTAGTTCATCACGTCGACGGCGGCCTTGCGGTCGAGCTGCACGAGCAGGAAATCCTGACGCAGGTCGGGGTCGCCGCTGGTGATCGGATAGGTGTTGAGGATCTCTTCGGCCGGGACGAGCGCACGCGTCATCACCGACACGGCCAGCTGGCTGACCGGCAGGCGGACCTGCTGCTTCATCGCCGGGCTGAGGGCCGGCGAAGCCTCGACGAAGACGGACGCGATCTCCTCGGGGATGTCGTTGTTCTTGCAGCCGGCGAGCAGCAGGACGGCAAGGGCGGCCAGGAGGCGGAGAGAGGTCATGGAAGGGCTTAGCCGACGAGCAGGTCGAGCGAAGCGCCGACCTGCAGGATGTGGGCGGGCTGAAGGTCGATCATCGGCACGAGATACGTCTGCTTGCTGGCGGCGTGGACATACGTCAGCTGGCCTTCGGCGGCGGCGCCCACCTGCTTGATGATGCGCTTACGCTCGAGCAGCATCGCGAGGATGTGCTTGAGCACGCCCTTGTCGCCCGACGGGTCGGCGGGGTCTTCGTAAAGGGAGAGGAAGAACTCCTCGCGGGACGCCAGGAGCTGGGCCCGCTGGGCCTGTTCTTCCTCGCCGCGTTCCTTGACCTCGCGGCTCCAGCGGCCGAGCAGGATGCCATCGGGCTGGAAGCTCGCGGCGTGTTCCTTGAGCACGTCGAGGCGCTCGATGTTGCCGCCGAGGGGCTTGAAGACGACGCACGTCACGAGGTCGCCGACGTGGAGTTCCTTGCCGGAAGCGGCGCAGACGCGCGCGATAGGTTTAACCTGCCAGTCCATGACCGCTAAGAGAAGTCGGGCGGGGCGGGGCGGGCAACCCCATTCACGGCGGTTTGCGGCTGACTTATTGGCCCTCCCGGGCAGTCTGCCGGGCATGTCCGAAACCCCCGCCGCCGGCGTCGCCTTGCTCGTCGTGGACGTCCAGCCGACCTTCCTCAAGGCCATGCCTGAGGGAGAGGCCTGCCTGCGCCGTTGCCGACTGGCCGTCGCCGCCGCCCAACTGCTGGCGGTCCCCGTCCTGTTCACCGAACAAGTCCCCGCCAAGCTCGGGCCGACCCATCCGGATCTCCTGGCCGCCGCGGGCGAAGGTCGGGCCGTGTTCGGTAAGACCGCCTTCTCGGCGTTCGGGGCGCCGGGACTGACCGAGGCCTGCGGTAAGGCCGAGGTGAGCCAGTTGCTCATCTGTGGCTTGGAAATCCCGGTCTGCGTCTACCAGACCGCCATGGACGCGCTCCGCGAGGGCATGGGCGTCACGATCCTCTCCGATGCCGTCACCGGCCGTCGGTCAGACGATGGACAGGCCTGCCTCGCAGCCTTGCGCTCTGCCGGAGCCCACGTGCTGCCGACCGAGACGGTCTTCTACGCGCTGCTCGGAGACGCGACGCATCCCCAGTTCCGGGCGTTCACCGAACTCGTCAAGCAGGCCGCTTAGACCTGATCGACCGTCAGGCTCGCCGCCGGCACGGCCGCGGCGCCGACGGGTAGGCCGACGTCCGCCCAGGCCGCGAAGGCGATCATGCCCGCGTTATCACCGCAGTGCTTCGGTTCGGCGACCAGCATCGGCAGGCCGCGTTGCTGGGCCGCGTTCGTGAGGCGAGAGCGGAGCGTGCGGTTATTGGCCACGCCGCCGGAAAGACCCACGGACTTGTAGCCGCCAAGGTCGAGGACCGCGCCGGTCTTCGAGACCAGCTGTTCAATGATCGCATGCTGATAGCCCGCGCAGAGGTCAGGCAGGGCCGCGGCCACGTCGGCGTCGGACATCTTTTCGAGCTGGTAGCGCAGCGCCGTCTTGAGTCCGGAGAAGCTGAGACGCAGGTCGGCCTTCTCCGGGATGCCGCGCGGGAAGACGAATTTCCGGACGTCGCCTTGCTGGGCGTGCTTCTCGATGAGCGCGCCGCCCGGGTAGGGCAGACCGAGTAGTTTCGCCCCTTTGTCGAAGGCTTCGCCGGCGGCGTCATCGACCGTACGCGCGACGACCGTAAGACGGAGCTGTTCGTCGAGTTTCACCAGCAGCGTGTTGCCGCCGGAGACCACGATGGCGAGATGTGGGAGCAGGGCCGCGCGGGCCGCGGCGAAACCCGCCGGATCCGCCGCGTGCACGGCGATGAACGGCGAGTGCACATGGGCGCGCAGGTGATTGACGCCGACGATCGGGAGGCCGCGGGCAAGCGCGAGCGAACGGGCGAGGGTCACGCCCATCGACAGGCAGGGCAACAGGCCTGGGCCGCGGGTGACCGCGATGGTCTTCGCCTGTGCCAGCTCGGCGCGGAAATCGGCGAGCAGGAGGGGCAGGGCGGAGAGGTGCATGCGGCTGGCCAGTTCGGGGACCACGCCGCCGTATTTCTCGTGTTCCGCCGCCTGCGAGCTGATCAGTTCGCGCACGAGTCCGCGGGCCGGGTCGAAGAGCGCCAGGGCCGATTCATCGCAGGAACTTTCGATCGCGAGGATCATCTGCCTGCAGTCAGCCCAATTCGGAGGTCGGCTCAATCCCGATTCGTCTGGCGGAGCGGAAAAGACCGCATAACGCTTCTGGCGTGGAGCCCGCGGCCCGACATGACGCCATCGTCGCCTTGCTCCGTCGCGAGGCCCGCGGCGGCGTGGTCTCCTTCGCGCGCCTCGTCGAGGCGGCCCTCTACGCCCCGGGGCTCGGGTATTACGTCGCGGACCGGACGCGCGTCGGCAAGGATGCCGGCACGGACTTCACTACCGCGGCGGCGCTCGGCCCCATGTTCGGTGAACTCATCGCCGGAGCGGCGAAGTCGCTCGTCGGCGATTTGAAGACGCACGCCCTCGTCGAGGTCGGCGCCGAACCCGGGCAGACTCACTACGCCGGCGTCGCGTCGCAGTTCGTCGAACTGCGCACCTTCCGCTTCGGTGCTGACCCTGCGTTTCCGGCGCGCAGCGTCCTCGTCGCGAACGAACTCCTCGATGCTCAGCCCTTTCATCGCTTTGTCCGCCAAGGCGGAGCATGGTGCGAACTCGGCGTGCGGGTCGACGGCGCCGAACTGACCGTGGAGCCTCTCGCGGAATTCTCCACCCCTGCCGCCGCGGACTTCGCCGGTGCTTTGCCTGTCGTCGAAGAAGGGTGGATCATCGATGCGCCGTTGGCCGCGGAGGAGTTGCTACGCAAGCTCCTCACCGGATCTTGGACCGGAGCGGTGATCCTGCTCGATTACGGCAAGACCATCGCGCAGTGCCTTGAATCATCGCCGGCGGGCACGGCGCGGGCCTACCGCAGTCA
>CAXNHL010000108.1:0-4678 GCA_964202105.1 Opitutales bacterium
CAGGGGACCGTCACGCAGGTGAGGTCGCGCTGCAGGCGCTTCAGGAGCGACATAAAATCCCAGACCGCGAAGACGTGCGAACGCATGAACACGCGCACGTCGTCGAGCGAAGCCATCCGGGCATACAGCGGGTGCGCGAGCAAGCGGGCTCGGGCAGGCGCGATACGGGAGCGGATGGCTTCGAGCCGAGACATGAAGGAAAGAGTAAGGGAGTCAGGGGGAAGGCAAGCGGGAGAAGTAGATGGCTGAGTCGATGACAGAGGACTGCATCGATGACAGAAACCGCCCGCAGGCGTCTGGGGGACTGCCTTCGTTGCCACGAGTGAACCAAGCGACCATCTTGGGGCATGGAATCTTCGGCAGAGGGGCCGCCTTACCGGCAGCTTAAGGCTTGGGCGGAATCCAGGAACCTGGCGGTGTTGATTTATAAACTATGCGTCAGGCGGGCCAAAAGCATCGACCGCGGGTTGGCCGACCAGATACGCCGCGCCGCCATTTCCATCCCATCGAATATCGCCGAAGGCAACGGCCGGGGGACAAATCGGGACTCGCTGAGATTCCTCTATATCGCCCGCGGATCGCTCTGCGAACTCGAGTCACAGACAGACGTCTGCCTGCGTGCCGGCCTGATTGAAGTCGAAGACAGCCAAAGCATCGCCGACCAAATGGCCTTGGTCGGAAGGCTGATCGGCGGCCTAATTGCCTACCGCAAGTCACGGCCCGACTAAACCCCACCCCTCATCGATTCAGCCCTCTGTCATCTGCCATCGACTCAGTCATCTACCCTTGATCTGCCTCAGCGCTTCATAAGTCGCGATTCCGCAGGCGGTCGAGAGGTTCAGCGAACGGGTCTTATCGTTGAAGTGCGGGATCTTCACTTCGCGGTCCGGACCAAACCACGCGTGGATCTCGTCGGGCGTACCGGAGCCTTCGTTGCCGAAGACAAGCCCGTCGCCTTCTTGGAACTGCGCGTCCCAAAGGCCGCGCATGGTCTTGGTAGTGAAAAGCCAGAGTCTCTCCGGTCGTCCGGGTGAGGCGAGGAAGGCCTCCCAGTTGTCGTGATGCCGGACGTCGAGCTCGTGCCAGTAATCCATGCCGGCGCGACGCAGCTTGGCGTCATCGATCTTGAAGCCCAAAGGGTGGACGAGGTGCAGCACGCAGCCTGTCACGGCGCACATACGGCCCACGTTGCCGGTGTTCGGCGGGATCTCCGGGCGGAGCAGGACGAGATGGAGCGGCGGCTTCACTTCCGTCGGCTCATCGCGCGAGAGATCTCGCGCTTGGCTTCGCGCTCCTTGATATCCTGACGCTTGTCGTGCATCTTCTTGCCCTTGCCCACAGCGAGGAGGCACTTCGCGAGGCCGTGCTTGAAGTAGATCTTCAACGGCACGATCGCGTGCCCGCCGGACTGGATCTCCGCGGCGATCTTCTCGACCTCAGCCTGCTTCAGTAGCAGCTGGCGGGTGCGGTAGGAGGCGTGGTTGTTGAGGTTGCCGAAATCATACTCCGCGATGTGCGCGTGGTAGAGCATCACGCCCTTCGGGCTGATCTTGATGAAGGCGTCGGCGATGTTCGCCCGGCCAGCGCGGAGGGACTTCACCTCGGTGCCGCGCAGGACGATCCCGGCCTCGTAGGTCGGGCCGATGAAATAGTCGCGTCCCGCCTTCGGGTTATTGACCTCAGGAAGAACGTGCTCTCGGCGGGCGGCCATCGGATGACGAAAGGGCTACTCGCCGGCAAGCCGGCTGTGGCGGGGGGCTGCCTTAGGCAGGCAGACGATCCTCAGGACGGAACTCCCAGGAGATGCGACCTTCGATGACCTCGCGCAGGGCGATGTCTTCAGGGGAAAGCTTTTCGAACACGTCGCCCAGGGTGTGGTTATACTTCGGGGGCTGGACGGAGTAGTCGGCCGTGCTGCGGAGCTGCTTCACGCGCTTGGAGATCACGTTGATGAGAATGTTCGCATCAGGGATGACTTTACGGGCATCTTGGAGGTAATCGTCGCGCATGGTGGGTTTCCCGATTAGGGAACCACTGAACCTAGGGCAGCACCCCCCTCTGGCAAGCGATTTTTGGGGCCTAAAAATGCCTTTGCCCTGCGATTTCATGGGGGTAAGGTGCCCACAGATGTCCAATCCTCAGCCTTACGGCCAATCCATGAAGTCCAAAGGTGGGCCTGCCCGCCTCTTCAACGCCTTGCGCTACACCTGGGATGGCCTGCGTGCGGCGGCCAAGCACGAGGAAGCTTTCAAGCAGGAGCTGATGGTGGTGGTGCCCCTTTCGATTATCGCTTGGTTCGTCCCGGTCAGCTTCCTCGAGAAAGCCCTACTCTTCTCTTGCCTGCAGTTGATCCTGATTGTCGAGCTCATCAACTCAGCCATCGAGGCGAATACCGACCACATCTCGATGGAGCGCCACCCTTTGGCCAAGCGAGCCAAGGACATGGGCAGCGCGGCGGTCTTCCTGACCATCGTCATCGCCCTGGCCATCTGGGGCACGGTGCTCTGGCAGAAGTTCGCCTAAGGCATCCCGAGTTCATCCGGGCACAAAAAACCCGCCGGTTCACGGCGGGTTTTTGCTAGGTCGCGAGACCGAGGCTTAGGCCTTGGTGACGAGGCCGGCCTTGAGGGCCTTGACCGAGACCCACTGGCGCTTCACCGAACCGTTAGGCTGGAGAACGCGGATTCGCTGGACGTTCGGCTTGAACGTGCGCTTGGTCTGCTTCACGAGCTGGAAGCCGATACCGCCGCTCTTCTTGGACTGACCGCGGTGAATGATTCGGCGGCCCTTGACGGGGCGCTTGCCGGTGACGCTGCAGATACGGGACATAGTGTTCGGGCTCCTTTTGGAAAGTCGGAGCAAAGGAGTGCCGGGGCCGTTGGCAAGCGGTAATTACCCCTTAAGTCCGCTTCAAAGCCCGGTCGAGGGCCTGCAGGCCGGCGGAAAGGGCGTCCGGAGGGGTCAAAAGGCTCAAAACAACGCTCGGGGTCGTCGTCGGCATGCCATAGAAGTATCCGGGGTGAGCCCAGACGCCTTCGCTCAGGGCATTCATCAGCAAGCGGTCTTCGTGGACGCCCGGGGGCAAGGTGAGGATAGCCGTCCAGCCGGCCGGACGCGGGAGCACGGTGCAGCCGACGGCGGTCGAGGCAACCCACGCGCGGAGGGTGGCTTCCCCCTGAGCGACGCGGGTTCGGACGAGCGCGCGGAGCGGCTCGGCGCGACGGAGGAGATCCGGCAAGGCGAGCTGGGCGGGCGTGTTCACCGAGAGGAAGGCGTCGGCGATGTGCTCGAGACGGCGGCAGGCTTCGAGCGTGGAGGCGGCCGGGCCGGCGACGACGATCCAGCCGAGCTTGAGCTGCGGCGCGAGGGCGACCTTGGAGAGACCGCTGAGCACGAACGTCATCACGTTGGCTTCGCCGGCCATGGTGCCGGGCGAGGCGACGCCTTCGGCCGGGTAATCGAGGAAGACCTCATCACACACGATCGCGAGGCCATGCTTGAGCGCGAAGCCACGGAGCACGTCGCGATCGCGACGGCCGACGAACGCGCCGGTCGGGTTCGACGGATTAATGCAGAGGATGGCGCGGGTCTGGCGGTTGACGCTCAGCGTGGCGGCATCGATGACCCATTCGCCGGCGAGTTGGACAAGCTGATAAGGGCGCAGCGTCACGCCTTCGAGCGCGGCGATGACCTCGAGCAAGGGATACGCCGGCTCAGGCACCAGGACTTCGTCGCCGGGATTACAGAGCAGTTTGAAGACCCAGGAGTAGGCTTCGCTCGTGCTGGCCGTCAGGAAGAGCTGGTCGACGGGCACGCGGGCGCCGCGGGAAGAATAGTAATCGGAGATCGCCGTGCGGGCCGAGGCCAGGCCGAGCGGATTGGGATCCTGGCGCTGGATGCCGTCGCGACGAAGCAACGGGCCGAGATCGGCGGCGGACCAAGCGAAACCTGCATTAGCCGGATTGGAATCCGAGAGGTCGAGCACCGGCTGCCCGGAGGCGAGACGCTTCGCTTTGGCCTTACTCAGGGCGTTGGTCGTGTCGGCGAAAGAGAGTCTCGAACTAAACATAAGTGAGGTGGAAGCGGTTGGCGGTTAGCGGTTGGCGGTTGGACCGCGAAGGTGGCAACAATCCGCAAGCAGACCCCACAAGCAAGGGTTATGAGCCCGGAGGGGACTTATGTCCTATGGCGCGTGTCAGTAGACCGGAAGGACGGAGCCGAAGTCCCGATTACCTTGTCGGGCTCGGCGGCGCCGTCGCGACGAGAGGCACGAAAACGAACAAGCCCTCCAAGGAGACGGCCAGCTTCCTCGGCGCGACCTAGAAGCGACTCGCAGATACGGCTATCCAATAGGCCTGCCTCCTGCATCACCTCCACCTGGGTGCGCAGCTCACACAACGAGCCCCTCGCGATATAAAGGAACCTCAAGGCGTCCTGATTCGTCCCGCGGCCGGCGCCTTCGGCGATGTTTGATGGCACAGAGATCGCCGCCCGGCGTAGCTGATCGACGAGTGCGAAGTCATTTCGGACCGCCGCGACGTTCACGACTCGATAGACTTCGACCGCGAGAGCCTTGGCAGCCTTCCATGCCGAAAGATCGCGATAACTGACCACCTTGGGATTTTCTTGGGGATGCATAGACTCCCCATCATCGAGAAACCCGCTCCCACCGCACGTC
>CAXNHL010000109.1:0-4638 GCA_964202105.1 Opitutales bacterium
GCGAAATACATCGACCGTGGCCTCCCGATCATGTGGGCGATGTTCTCCACCAAGCAGTACAATGAGATCGCCAACGGCCGGACCAAGGAGCGGGAAGGCATGACGGATCCGGCGGCCTGGAAGAAGGCCGTCGCGGATGCGCGCAAAGGCCAGAAGCCTTTGCAGCCTAACCGCAACGAAGGTCATGTGTGCATGATCATCGGCTACAACAAGGAAACGGGTGAGGTGGCCGTCTCGGATTCATGGGGACCTAACTACGAAGAGCGTTGGATCCATGGCGCCGAGGCGACTCAGGTCAGTCAGGGTTCGTTGACGATTATCGGATTTTAGTCGCGCAGAGCGCGACTAGGGAAGTTGATCCGTTGATCAGTTGGCCGGTTGGCAAGGGATACAAAGAGGTCGTGCAAAAGTGCAAATCAGTGGTAGGGCCAGGGCAAGGGCTTGGGCTAGGTAAACGAGAGGCCCGGAGGCACGGCGGAGTAGATGACGCTCGGCGAAGAAGGGTCACTTCTTCTCTGCGGCGGCTTTAAGCTTGTTCCGGCACTCGGTATGGATTTCGCGCCCCCGCTTGTCCGCCTGCTTGATCTCATCCTCGGATAGTTCCTTGAGGATTCCCTGCAGGGTCTCCTGTTGGTCTTCGTTCATTTCATTGGCGCAGGTGAACATCCAGGCCACTCCCTCGATCCGGTCCTTGGGGACGCCACGTCCGTTCAGGTAGCAGCGGCCGAGCAGGAAGGCGCCGCTCGGGTGGAGCTGTTCGGCAGCTTTGCGAAACCAGCGGGCAGCGATCGCGTCCTTAGCCAGATCGGGTTTCTCACCGTAGTGCTGGATGCCGACGTGGCATTGGGATTCGGGCACGCCATGCTCCGCGGCAAGCTTGGACCATTTATTGGATTCTTTGAGGTCAGCGGCGACGCCATCGCCTCTGAAATAGCATACGCTCAGAGAGTATTCTGCTTCGATCTGACCCTGCAGGGCTGCCTTGCGATACCATTCGAAGGCCTCTTTCATGTCCGGGGCGACGCCGTCGCCGCGGCGTAAGGTCTGGCCCAGAGCGTATTGCGCGTCGGCATAGCCTTGCTCGGCCGATTTGCGGCACCACTTCACGGCCTCGGTCGCATCCGGTTTGGTGCCGAGACCCTCTTCCAGCAAGTACGCAAGATGGTGCTGGGCTTTGGCGTCCCCTTTTTCGGCCAAGGCCTTCGTCTCGGCGAACTCCTTCAGCTCGGCGGCGAGTTCGGCGGGATCGCGCGCGAAGGGGGACTTATACTCGCGTTTGCCGGAGAGTTCTCTCGCCCGCTTCTCCGCCTGCGCCTGCTGCTCCGGCGTGAGGGCCTCGTAGTCTTCCTTGAACTTCTTAGGCTCAAGTTCATCGGAAACGTTGAGGAAGATCAGACGCCAGGCCATCGATTCGACAGGATCAACCGGCGTACCCAGTCCTTCTTCGTAGACGAAGGACATGATATGGGCGGAGCGATCGTGGCCGGCCATGGCTCCGTCCCGGACCCAGGTCGCCACGGCCTTGAACCTTTTCTTATCCTTCGCGTTGATGATCTCCTCGGCGAGGTCCGCCCGCGCGCCATGGTGGCCGTGCTCCGCGGCGCGTAGCAGCCATTTGCGGGCCTCGGGGAGGTCGGCTTTGATGTCTTCGTCGTCCTCATAAAGCATGTGCAAGGCATACTCGGCATCGCATTGGTTCTGATCCGCCGCCTTGCGCAGCCAGATGATGCCGGCGGCCACGTCTTTCTTCACGCCGACGCCGTAGAGCAGATCGCGTCCGTAGCAGGATTGGCAGAAGGCGTCGCCTTTTTCGGCGCCGAGCTTATGCAGACGCGCCGCCGCCGCTTCATCACGCTCCGTGCCGAAGCCGATGAGGTAGCAGTTTGCCAAGATGAGGAGCTTTTCGGGGTCGCCTCCGGCCGCCTCGAGCTTGGCCTGCGCGAAGGATGCTTCGGGGCTGAGTTCCTGGTTCTGCTTGGCGGCGGAATCGGCTCCGGCCACGGCCTTACCGGCGGGACGAGCCGGCTCTGGTTCGGTCAGGATGATGGCTGCGTAGGAGAACAGGCAGGCCAGGACGAAGGCGGAGGAGGTGACGATGAGGGGGCGGACGTAGGGGCGCATGGGTGAGTTGCGACGGGATGGGTTGGAGTATGGGTGAGGAAAAAGAAAATCGGTCTTACTTGCTGATGATATCAGCCGGGGGTTCGGAACGGACGGCCGAGAACCAATGGGCCCTCAGCGCGTGCTTGCCATGACCCGTGAGGGGGAAGCGGCTGACGAGCAGACGGTAGGCCGGCACGGCCGCCTTCGGATCGCGATACTTGAGGAGATTGCCGGCGTATTGCAGGATCTCGGCGCCGGCCGGGTCGTTGTCAGGCAGCAGACGGACCGCTTCCATGGCATGTCGGAAGGAAGCATAGCGCGCGTCGCGCTCGGAGAGTTCCGGCGCCTCGACGTGCCTTGCCTTCCAGTCGCCCAGCCTGCGTCGCTCCTCCGGGCCGGAACCGATGAGGTTCATCGTGGGCAAGGCTTCGCCGTGATCAGGCCGGCCGAGGCGCAGGTTGGGCAAATGACCATAACCGACATACCAGCCCGTGCCGGACGACCAGCTGAGTCCGAAAGGAGCATGCAGGATCGTTTCCCCGATTTCACCGATGAGGAGGGCGCTGCGCCAATGGGCGTCGGCGCGTGCGCGGTCAGACAGCTCGGTCCGTACCGCCGTACGACGGAGCAGCACATAGCTTGTCGCCCGTGCCCGAAGCTCCGGATTCACGTACTCCAGGGCCTCCTCCAGCCGTCCTGCGCGCATGAGTCGCGACCCGACCAGCTCCCTCAGGTTCATCAGCGGTTCATGATAATAGGAACGGTCCTTCCTCGGGTCGTGCCGGACCGGCGGCCGCCCGTCGACGTAGGCTTTCAGCGCTTCGAGGTCCAGCAGGCACTCCCCGACGTAGAACGATTCGGACAGGTGCCGGCTTTCCTCGAAGTGGCGCAATGCTTCGATAAAATCTCCTTCGGCCAGCGCGATCATGCCTAGCTCACCATGGACGCGGTCTTGGATCTCGCGCGGATCACGCAGGTCGATGACGCTCTCATGGGTGCTTTCGTTGACAGCAAGCCTGATCGTATCGTCGGCTGATTTCTTGGTCAGATCGACGCTTTCGGCCGATGCGAGCAGACGCCGCGAAACGGCGAGGTCGCCGCGCAAGCGGAGGTTGCAACGCGAGAGCAGCAAACGGCGTAGCGGGTCGGAGGGTGGCAATAGCCGGGCGGTGGCGGCACAATCGACCCAGCGGTCAAGCGAGTATTGCAACATCGCGACATGGGCGGGCGCGAAGGACGGATCGATGCCGCCGGCCGCCAGGGCGTCGAGCCAGTCGAGTCCGCGGGCCCGGCGCTCTTCGGGTTCCATGTTGTCGATGTCGACTTCATACCGGGGTTTTACCAAGAAGAGCGTGATCAGCATGCGGAGGTCAGCGTCGCCGACCGACGTCTCAAAACGACCCTCGCGGCAGAGTTTCGCGGCCAGCCATAGGCAGGAATTAACCGCGTTGGCGTCGCCACGGCGGGGCATGCGCAGGTAGGTGTCAAAGGCGCCGGCGAAATCGGCTTCGCCCATCCGGATCAGCCTTTCCGAGGGCAAGATCATCGAGCGCGTGTAGGCCAACCAGTAGGTCGTGTTCTCGCTGATGTTCGCCGGATCAAGCGATCCCTCACGGGCGTGTACCGCGACCGAGTTCAGGTCAGCGCGGATGGAGGCCAGCCGTTGTTTCGCCGCTTCGTCGCTGAGCATGTGCCAATCCTCGAGCGACATCGTCAGCCGTGCGCGGCGGTATTTGGCGATCGCCGCGAGCGGCTTGCTTTCCGCGGCTGGCAGCGCCAGGAGTTCGTCCATGAGCCTGATCGCCGCCTCGCGGTCGGTCGCCAGCGATTGCTCGTAGAGCGCGTAGGCCTTCGGGATGTCGGCGGTCGTCGCGGGCGGTTCGCCGCGCGCGGCACGAGCTTCGGCCTGCGCAGCCTGAAAGGCGGACAGGGCGCCGAGCACTTCGGAAAGAATGATGTCGTCCGTCGGTTCCGGTTTCTCATCCTTGCAGATGCGGTCGCCGAAGCGCGCCTTGAGCTCGTCCATGAAACTTACCCGCAAGCGGCTGAGCAGGCTGGCGTCGCCATCGCGCATGAGGTCGTCGAAGTCGCCGCCGCGACGCAGCGAGCTGCCGTAGAGCTCGTAGTCGAGCCGCTCGCTTCGTTCCGCCTCGACGTCCATCGCCTCCTCCTTCGTCAGCGCCCGCCCCGTCGGCTGGGCGTGCGTGACGACGTGCGACGTAGCCGCCGGACGCAACGGTCTGTCGGTGAGCACGTCCACGAAATAGGCGAACATGAGTGCCGCGAAGGTCGCGAGCACGAGGACGAGGGAGTTGCGGAGGAAAGGCAGCAGGCGGGCGAGACGGTTCACGGGAGGAGGCGAAAGAGCAGGGTAGGATTGTTGTATAAAGTTCTAGACTGACATTTCCGCGCGGTGGGCGCAAGGGGCGCGGGGCCGGTCCAGAAGGCATAAGTAAAATATGACTACGGAGGGCGGAGCATTAGGCGGGCGAATGGAGGTGCGGCGGAGCCGCGAGGGGGCGCGCGACGCTGTCG
>CAXNHL010000110.1:0-4626 GCA_964202105.1 Opitutales bacterium
CGCCAGACGCCTCCGCACCTCACCGATACCGACCTCGTCACCGTCGTCGCCGAGGCGACCGGCCTCCTGCGCGAGCAGATGGAGCAGCTGGGCGTCCGCGTCTCGCTCGACGTCCCGGGCGAACTCCCGCTCATCCTCGGCGACCGCAACCAGATCAAGCAGGCGCTCTTCAACGTGATGAAGAACGCCCTCGAGGCCATGGACCGCGGCGGCGATATCCACGTGAAGCTTTCGTCCGACGACGAATGGGTCGTGCTTTCGATCCGCGACACCGGGGTGGGCATCCCCGCGGACAAGCTGACGCGCGTCTTCGACGCCTATTACACCACCAAGGCCTCCGGCGGCGGCATCGGCATGCTCATCCTCCTGCGCATTCTCCGGGCCCATGGCGGCACGGTGGACATCCAGAGCACCCCCGATGTCGGCACCACGGTCATCTTGCGGTTCCCCCTCAAGCACCGTCGGGTTCGCACCTTAGAAGCCCCGAAGGCTTGAAACCCGCCCGTCTTCCCGTTGTCTTAACCTTATCCCCATGAAGCACCTCGCTCTCTGCCTCCTCGCTCTCCCCGCCTTCGTCCTGGCTCAGGACAAGGAGCTCCCGCTCGAGCTGCCTAAGTCCGTCGCGCTCGGCACGCCGCGTCCGGTGAAGATCAATAATCTCGAGCCGGTCTCTTCCGCCCCGCGTAAGCTGCCGAAGGTCCCGGCCGCCGCCGTGAACCTCGCCAAGGGCGCCAACGTGACCTCCTCCGCCCGTGAAGCCGCTGCCGGCGACTTCTCCTACGTCACCGATGGTGACAAGGGCGGCGAAGAAGGCTTCGAAGTCGAACTGCCCCGCGGCGCCCACTGGGTGCAGGTCGACCTCGCCAAGTCCGCCGAGATCAGCGCCATCGCCGTCTGGCACTTCCACCGCGAGCGTCGCGTCTACTTCAACGTCGTCATCCAGATCTCCGACGACGCCTCCTTCAAGAGCGGCGTCACCACCGTCTATAACAACGACTCCGAAGGCGAGCTGGGCCTGGGCAAGGGCAAGGACTACTGCTACTACGAGTCCAACGAAGGCCGCGTGATCCCGGTCGCCGCCGTCAAGGGTCGCTACGTCCGCTTCCACTCCAAGGGTAACTCCGCCGGACCTTCGAACGACTACATCGAAGCCGAAGTCTGGGGCGTCCCGGCCAAGTAAGGCCGGACTTTGCTTGAATCGGGCGGCCTTGCCCGCACCTTGAAGCCGTGAAGGTCATCCGAGCCAAGTCCGCGGGTTTCTGTTGGGGCGTCGAACGCGCCATCGATATCGCCCGCGAGTATGCGCAGAAGGGCCGCCACCCCGTCTATACCGACGGTCCGCTGATCCATAACCGCCAGATGATGGAGGTCCTCACCGGCGAGGGCATCCGTGAGGTCGGCGATTACCGCAGCGAGACCAAGCTCGAGGTCTCACAGTCCACCGACGCCGGGGCCGTCATGGTCGTCCGCGCGCACGGCATCTCGCCGGAACGTCGCGAATACCTCAAGTCGCTCGGGATGGAATTCCGCGACGCCACCTGCCCGGACGTCGGTATCATCGCCGGTAAGGTGCGCATGCATGCGCGCAAGGGCTACGCCACCGTCATCTTCGGCGATCCCAAGCATCCGGAAGTCATCGGCCTCCTCGGTTACGCCGAAGGCAAGGGACATGTCATCACTTCGCCGGCCGAGATCGCCGCGCTTCCCGACCTCGGCGCGCAGGTCTGCATGGTCTCGCAGTCGACGATGTTCACCGACGAATTCGAGCGGCTCGCCGCGTTGCTCAAGACCCGTTTCCCGGGCGCCCTCGTCTTCGACACCATCTGCGGAGCCACGAAGGATCGCCAGGCGGATATCCTCGAACTGCAGAAGCAGGGCTGCCAGGCGATCGTCGTGATCGGCGGTCGTCACTCCGCGAATACCGTCAAGCTTGCCAAGCTCGTCGAGATCCAGGGCCTTCCTTGTTTCCACGTCGAGACCGCGGCCGAATTGGATTTCGCCGCGCTGGCCCGTTTCGGGGTTGTCGGCGTGACCGCCGGCGCGTCGACGCCCGCTTTCCTGATCGACGAAGTCTGCGTGCGTCTGGAAAAGGCCGCTTAAGCCTGCTTGGGCGGGGCGTTAGCCGTTCCAATTGACTCGTAAAATTATCCCCCGACCGACCCCTGCCGACTTGCAGGCTGGGGCAGGTCGGGTAACTTGAGTCTCAATATGAGTCCCATCGTCACCGTCCTGCTGGTCGTCCTCTTGGTCATCGTCGGCGTCCTCGTCATCGCCGCCATCTGGGGCGTGGGCATCTACAACGGCCTCGTCGCGCTGCGTAATGCCTGCAAGAACGCCTTCGCCCAGGTCGACGTGCAGCTCAAGCGCCGCTACGACCTGATCCCTAACCTCGTCGAGACCGCCAAGGGCTACATGGCCCACGAGAGCGGCACCCTCACCGCGGTCATCGAAGCCCGCGCCAAGGCCACCCAGGCCAACGTCCGCTTCGCCGGCAACCCGAACGACCCGGCCGCCATGCGCGACCTCAGCCAGGCCGAAGCCGGCCTGAGCGGCGCCCTCGGCCGCCTGATGGTCGTCGCCGAGCAGTATCCCCAGCTCAAGGCCGACGCCACCATGCGCAGCCTCATGGAAGAGCTCACCTCGACCGAGAACCGTATCGCCTTCTCCCGTCAGTCCTTCAACGACGCCGTCCTGTTCTATAACAACGGCCGCGAAGTCTTCCCGCAGATCTTCATCGCGAACGCCTTCGGCTTCCAGGCCGGCGAGTTCTTCAAGATCGAAGATCCGGCCGAGAAGGTCGCCCCGAAGGTCTCGTTCTAAGCGCTGACTTCGGCCCATGGCCGGCACGATGAATTTCTTCCGGGCCCAGGATGAGGCCCGCGGACGCACGACCAAGCTGGTCGTGCTTCTCGTGTTGGCGATCGTGGTGCTCGCCGGCTCGCTTTACGTCCTCGCCGTGCTCGGCCAGCAGAAGCTGGTCCGCGGCGGGGGGATCGATTGGTTCCAGCCGAAGCTTTTCCTGGCCACCGCCGGCACGGCCCTGGTGGTCATCATCGGCGGCAGCCTGGTCCGCATCGCCGAACTCTCCAAGGGCGGCGGCGCCATCGCGGAGCGCCTCGGCGGCCGGCTGGTCGGCGCGACCACCAAGGACCTTGCTGAACGTCGATACCTTAACGTCGTGCAGGAGATGGCCCTGGCCTCGGGTCTGCCGGTACCGCTGTGCTACGTCATCGATGGCGACGAGACCATCAACGCTTTCGCCGCTGGTAACTCTCCGCAGGACGCTGCCGTAGGCGTCACGCGCGGGGCGCTCCGTAATCTGACCCGCGACGAACTCCAGGGCGTCATCGCGCACGAGTTCAGTCACATCGGTAACGGGGACATGAAGCTCAACCTGCGCATCATCGGCACCGTCGCCGGCCTGACCGCCCTCGCGCAACTGGGCTATATCATCGTCCGCATCGGCCTCAATTCCGGCTCATCCCGTAAGAACAACCTCTGGCCCCTGGCCATCGCCGGCCTCGTGGTCGTGCTCGTCGGCCTCGGTGGTGTCTTCTTCGCGCGCGTCATCCAGGCCTCGGTCTCCCGTCAGCGCGAGTATCTCGCCGATGCCTCCGCGGTCCAGTTCACCCGCAATCCGCTCGGCCTCGCTTCGGCCCTCCGCAAGGTCGCCGGGCTCTCCGGCGCGCGCCGCGAAGCTTCGTCCGCGGAACTCGAAGCCCAGCATATGTTCTTCGCGGGCTCGGCTGGCTTCCTTGAGTCGCTCTTCTCCTCGCACCCGCCGATCACCGAGCGTATCCGCCGCGTCGACCCGGCTTTCGACGGGCATATTCCAGACGTCAAGCCCGTCGCCGTGACTGACGATGATGAACCGGTCTCCGGTCTCAGCGGACGGGCCGTCGCGACGCCTCCTCCTCTACCGACACCGACCCGTGCGGTGCCGACGGACCTGCAGATCCAGGATTCGGTCGGCTTCCGCGGCGTGATCCCGGGTGCCTTACGCGCGGCCTCCGAAGATCCGGTGAGCGCGATGGCCGTCGTGCTCGGGCTCATCCTTCGTCATGATCCGGCGCAGCGTGCCGCCCAGCTGGCCCAGGCCGAACCCCTCGCCGGCGGCGAAGTGGTCAAGGAGGCCCGTCGTCTCGACGCTTTGCTCCGTGCCGTCCCGGCCGGCTCGCGCGTGGCCTTGCTCGACCTTTCCATGCCCGCCTTGCGTCAGCTCTCGCCGGCGCAGGTCGCGGCCTTCCGCACGTCCTTGGAACGCGCCGGTTATGAAGCCGAAGACGGGCTGATCGTCCTGCTCATCCAGGCGTCGATGCGCCGTTATCTTTCGACCGAGAAGAATCCGCCCAGCCGTCAGGGCGACCTCGCCGCCGCGTGCGGACTCGTCCTTTCCGCGGTCGTGCAGACTTCTGGTGAGGATCCCGCGGCGCAGGCCCGGGCCTACGTGCTCGGTACCGGCGTGTTGGGCATGGCTGGATTGTCGCCGACGATGGTGCCGCCGGCGTCGGTGGATCTCGCCAAGGTCGATGAAGCCCTCGCCGTCATCGCCGGACAGACCGTGCCGGCCCGCCGTCAGTTCGTCCGCGCCATCGGCGCGGCCATGCTGCACGACGGACGCGCCGA
>CAXNHL010000111.1:0-4620 GCA_964202105.1 Opitutales bacterium
ATCGGCACCTACAACGTCGCCGATCGCAACACCCGCAACCAACTTGAGATCGCCGTCGCCGGCTTCAAGGCCACGAGCCCGAAAAGCCCGCCGCACGCAATGGCGCTGCAAGATAAGGCGAAAGCCGTGCAAGGCGTCGTCTTCCTCCGCGGCAGCGCCTCTCGCCCGGGCAAGAAGGTCCCTCGTCAGTATCTCTCGATCCTCTCCGATGGTCCGCCCAAAGAGTTCACCCAAGGCAGCGGCCGACTTGATCTCGCCAATGCCATCGCCAGCCCGACCAATCCGTTGACCGCCCGCGTGATGGTCAATCGCGTCTGGATGCATCTCCTCGGTCAGCCGCTCGTCGACACCCCGAGCGACTTCGGCGTCCGCACGACGCCCGGCAAGAACCCCGCCCTGCTCGACCATCTCGCGAGCTCGTTCATGAAGGAAGGCTGGTCGATGAAGAAGCTCATCCGGACGATCGTCCTCTCGCGAACTTTCCTGCAGTCCGCCGATCTCCGCCCCGAGGCCGTCGCCAAGGACCCGGACAACTCTTTAAATTGGCGCGCCCACCGCCGCCGGCTGGATTTTGAGGCCCTGCGCGACAGCATGCTGCGCGTGGCCGGACGTCTCGATGACGCCAAGCTGGGCGGCCAGCCCTTCGACCTGGTGAGCGCCTTCGGCACGCCGCGGCGCACGATCTACGGTCACATCGACCGCCAGAACCTGCCGGCCTTCTTCCGCACGTTCGATTTCGCCAACCCGGACTATCACGTGCCTAAGCGTAACCAGACCACCACGCCTCAGCAGTCACTCTGGATGCTCAACCATCCCTTCGGTCGCTCGCTCGCCGATGAACTGGCCGCGAAGGTCGCGACCCAACCGGACGACGGCGCCAAGGTCCGCGCGCTCTATCTCGCCATCCTCGCCCGCGCCCCTCGCGCCGACGAGACCGCGCTCGCCCTCAACTATCTCCGTGAAGCGGCGGAAGCTCCGGCACCGGCGGCTTGGTCGAACGGCTTCGGTGGCTACGACCCGAAGACGAAGACGACGGCCTTCACGGCGATGACGACCCACGTCAAAGATCGCATCTCTCCCACCGCGCAGATCCCGGACAAGAAATACGCCTTCGTCTTCCTCAGCGCCAAGGGCGGACATACCGGCAGCCTGCCGGAGACCGCCGCCATCCGTCGCTGGACGGCCGGTAGCCCGGGCAAGTATCGCCTCGAAGGCGCCCTCGCCGTCCAGAGCAAGGCCAGTGACGGCGTCCGCGCTCGCATCGTCTCTTCGCGCCGAGGCCTCCTCGCCGAAGTCATCGTCAAGGGCGGAAGCTCGTCGCCTGTCGAGATCGCCTCGGTGGAGCTCGCCGCCGGTGAAAGCATCGACTTCATCGCGGACCAATATCTGGGGTCCAACAGTGACGGCTTCACTTGGTCGCCCGTGATCAAGGACGCCCAGACCGGCGAAGTCATCAGTTCCGCCGCCGGTGAGTTCGGCCGCAAGCCGGACCGCCAATCGGCCCTTTCGACCTTCGCCCAGGTCCTCCTCCAAAGCAACGAATTCGCCTTCGCCGACTGATGCACCATATCGATCCACTCTCCCTCGGCTCTCGTCGCGAGTTCCTCCGCCGCGTCGGCATGGGCCTCGGCGGCGTCGCCATGGCCTCGCTGCTCCAGCAGGAACTCCGTGGCGCCGATATCCGCGTCGACCCTCTGCATCCGCTCGCCGCCCGCAAGGCGCCGCTGCCCTGCAAGGCCAAGCGCGTCATCCATATCTTCGCCAATGGCGGCGCTTCGCAGGTCGATACCTTCGACCGTAAGATCGCCCTCGACAAATACCACGGCAAGACCCTGCCAGGCGACTATATCGCCACCGAGCGTCGCACCGGCGCGGCCTTCCGCTCGCCGTTCTCCTGGAAGCGCTACGGCAAGAGCGGACTCGAGGTCAGCGAACTCTTCGCCAAGACGGCCGAACATGCCGACGACCTCTGCGTGATCCGCTCGATGAAGGCCGACGTGCCCAACCACGAGCCTTCCCTGCTGCTGATGAACTGCGGCGAAGCCCGCCAGGTCCGCCCGTCCATGGGCTCGTGGGTCACCTACGGACTCGGCACCGAGAACGAGAACCTGCCCGGCTTCATGACCCTCTGCCCGGGCGGCTTCCCGATTCAGGAGACGCAGAACTGGCAGTGCGGCTTCCTGCCCGGAGTCTACCAAGGCAACTACGTCGACACCTCGAAGCGCTCCGTCGAGGAGCTCATCGAGAATATCCGGAACTTCGGCCTGTCGCGTCCGGCCCAGCGCAAGCAGCTCGACCTGCTCGCCAAGCTCAACGCCGCCCACCAGACCGCCCGCCCGCAGGACGCCGCCCTCGAGGCCCGCGCCCAGTCCTTCGAGATGGCCTACCGCATGCAGTTCGAAGCGACCGACGCTTTCGACGTGGGCCGCGAATCCGAGAAGACCCGCGAGATGTATGGTGATACGACCCTCGGCCGCCAGTTCCTCATCGCGCGCCGTCTCGCCGAACGCGGCGTCCGCTTCATCCAGCTCTGGCACGGCGCTGGTCAGCCGTGGGACAGCCACGACGATCTCGAAGTCCAGCACCGTCGCCTCGCCCTCGAAGCCGATCAGCCGATCGCCGCGTTGCTCACCGACCTCAAGCGCCTCGGGATGCTCGACGAGACCTTGGTCATCTGGGGCGGCGAATTCGGCCGCACCCCGACCGTCGAACTGCCTACCCCTGGCTCCAACGCCGGTAAGATCAACGGCCGCGACCATAACAGCCACGGCTTCACGATGTGGATGGCCGGCGGCGGCGTGAAGCCCGGTCACGTCCACGGCGAGAGCGACGAGTTCGGCTTCAAGGCCGTCAAGGACGTCGTCCATGTGCACGACCTGCATGCCACGATCCTCCGCCTCCTTGGCTTCAATCACGAAGAGTTCACGTTCCGCAGCTCGGGCCGCGACTTCCGCCTCACCGACGTTCACGGCAAGATCGTCCAGTCGCTGATCGCCTGATGCGCCTCGCTCTCCTGCTGCTCTGTTTCGCCTGCGCCCCGGCCGGGGCGGTCGAGACCAAGGTCCTGAAGGACATCGCCTACAAAGATGACGTCGTTTCGCTCACGCCTTACGAGCAGGAGCGCTGCAAACTCGACCTCACCGTGCCCGTGGGCGCCAAGGGTTTCGCGACCTACGTCTGGTTCTACGGCGGCGGCCTGAAGAACGGCTCCAAGGACCTGCGGACCGAATTCTGCGCCGAGATCCGCGAAAGCCTCGCCCAAGCCGGCGTCGCGGTCGTGACACCGGACTATCGCCTCAGCCCGAAGGCGAAGTATCCGGCCTACGTCGACGATGCCGCGGCGGCCTTCGCCTGGACGGTCAAGCATATCGCCGATCACGGCGGCGACCCGCGGAAGGTCTTCATCGGCGGCCACTCGGCCGGCGGTTACCTCGCCCTGCTCGTGGCGATGGACCCCGAACGGCTTAAGCCGCACGGACTCACGCTCGGCTCAGTAGCCGGCGTCGCCCAGGTCAGCGGCCAGGTCTTCAATCATTACACCGTCCGCGAAGAACGCGGGCAGGCCCGCTACGGCATCACGTCCGACGAAGCCGCTCCCGCTTTCCATATCCGCAAATCACTCCCACCGATCCTCACGATCTACGCCCAGAATGACATGCTCAGCCGCGCCGAGGAGAACATGTTCTTCGTGACGACCCTCAAGGCAGTTGGACATACGGAGAACTATTCGCTGCGCATCGACGACCGCGACCATGGTACTGTCGGACATAACATCCGGAACCTCGACGACCCCGCCCGCCTCGCGATCCTGAACTTCATCGCCAAGCAGGCCGCCAACCGCTGATCGAGGCAGGTAACCTACCCCTACCCCCACCCCTACCCCTTTTCGGCTATGCTCCTCCGCCTCTCCCTGCTCTGTCTGTTCGCCCTGCGTCTCGCCGCTGCGGAGACTTATGACGTCGTCGTCTATGGCGGCACCTCCGCCGGGGTCATCGCCGCCGTCCAGGCTAAGAAGATGGGCAAGTCCGTCATTATCGTCGGTCCCGATGTCCATCTCGGTGGACTCAGCAGCGGTGGCCTAGGCTATACGGACACGGGTAATAAGGCCGTGATCGGTGGTCTCGCCCGCAACTTCTACCACCGAGTCTGGGGCGAATATCAGAAGGACTCGACCTGGGCATGGCAGCGACCGGAAGCCTTCGGCAACAAAGGCCAAGGCACCGTGGCCATGGACAAGGACGAACGCACGATGTGGATCTTCGAACCGAGCGTGGCCGAGAAGGTCTTCGAAGATTACGTGAAGGAATTCGGCCTGACCGTCCTCCGCGACGAATGGCTCGACCGCGCCAAGGGCGTACGTCTGGCCGACGGACGGATCGCCGAGATCACGATGCTCTCCGGTAAGAAGTTCGCCGGGAAGATGTTCATTGACGCGACCTACGAAGGCGACCTCCTCGCCGCCGCGGGCGTCAGCTACCACGTCGGCCGTGAGGCGAATTCCGTCTACGGCGAGGAATGGAACGGCAACCAGGTCGGCATCCTCCACCACGGCCACCACTTCGGCGCGGTGAAGAAGCCGATCAGCGCCTACAAGGTCCCCGGCGACCCTTCTTCAGGTCT
>CAXNHL010000112.1:0-4585 GCA_964202105.1 Opitutales bacterium
AACTTCGCTTTCGGGAACTTCGAAGGATCGTCGATCCAGTCGGTCTTGCCGCCCTGGGCGCGGACCATCGCCTTGAACTTCTCGAGGGCGGAGCCGTCCTTGAGGTGCTTCTCGACAGTCTGCTTGGCGGAAAGGGTCGAACCGGCGACGCCGGCAAGGCGCACGACTTCCATGCCCAGCTTGAGGACGAGGTCCTGCAGGTCTTCGGGGCCTTCGCCCTTCAGGAGGCGGACGGCTTCGAGGACTTCCAGGCCCGTGCCGACGGAGTCGCCGAGGGGCTGGTTGATGTCGGTCACGAGGGCCACGCACTTGCGGTTGAGCGAGCGGGCGACGCGGGTGACGATGCGGGCGAGCTGCTTGGCCTGCTCGAGGTCGCGGATGAAGGAACCGTTGCCCCACTTCACGTCGATCACCAGGCCTTCGCAGCCTTCGGCGAGCTTCTTGGAGAGGATGCTGCCCGTGATGAGCGGGAGGGACGGGATCGTGCCCGTCTTCTGGCGCAGCTTGTAGAGAATATCATCCGCCGGAGCGATCTCACTGCACTGCTCGGTGACGGCGCAACCCACGCGTTCGAGCTGCTGGCGGAACTGGTCCATGGTGGCCTTGCCCTTGAAGCCCGGGATCGAGCTGAGTTTCTCGACGGTCGAGAGGCAGAATTCTTCGTCCTTGCCGTTCATACCGGGCATGATGACGCCGGCGGCGGCGCCGAGGGGGCCGAGCACCATGGAAGTCTTGTCGCCTACTCCGCCGGTCGAGACCTTGGCGATCTTCGGCTGGGTGAGACGGTCGAGGTCGATGACGTCGCCCGAGAGGCGAAGCTCTTCGGCGAGGAGCGCGGTCTCCTGCGCGGACATCTGTTTGAAGAAGATCGCCATCGCGAGGGCGGCCTGCTGCGCCTCCGGCATCTCGGCGTCCATGATCGAGTCGACGATATGACGGATCTCGTCGGCGGTGAACTCGCCGCCATCCCGCTTCTTCTCGATGAGAGAGGTGAAGGAGGGCTTCTCCTTACGCTTGTGGTCCAAGATTTTCTCTGTCATAAGTAGTTAGGATTGTGAAGGTTAGGGCCATTCTGCGGAGGACAGGGAGGCGGACTCGCTGTGATGTAAGATTTTCTTGAAAAGTCGAGCCTAAACAGGCAAGGCGACCCTTTAGCGTCAAAAAGACCCGCCCTCGCCTGCGTTAGACGACGTAATCACCCCTGATTCGGCCTAGGAGGTCTTTCTAGAAGGAAGGCAGGACTTACCTCAGACGACCCTGATAAAGGGCGTCTGAACCGACCAGGGAGGCCCGGAGGAGCCCCGTCGGGAGCGTCACCCCATCCTGCCAGCCGGGCGCCGTCGGATCGCCGGAGCGCGGAGCGACGAAGGCATACAGGTAGTCCGCGGCGCCGGCCGCGAGCATGGACGCCGCAAGCCGCGGGCCGGCTTCGACGAGCACGCCGGTGATCTTCTCCTGGGTGCAACGTTTCGCCCAGACCTGAAGGAAGGAAGCTTCGTCGCCGACCAAGGACCAGACCTGCACGCCCTCGGCCTCATACCAGGCGAGGTCGGACTTCTTGGCGGCGGCGCCGAGGCCGACGACGATGGTGCGCGTGCGGTGCGCATCTTGGAAGAGATTCAGTCCGGTCCGGCCGGCGGTCTTGAAATGACGATCCAGCACGAAGCGCACCGGACAGGTCTCGCCGTCGTCGCCCCGCGCGGTGAGGCGCGGATTATCGGCGAGCGCGGTGTCGGCGCTCACGGCGATGGCCGGGAAGAGCCGACGCAGGCGATGCACATAGGCCTGCGCGGCCGGTCCGGTGATCGCCCTGCCCTGCCCGGCTGGCAAGGTCAGCTTACCGTCGAGCGTGGCGGCGACCTTGAGCGCGATGAGCGGCGCACCGCGGGTGATCCAGTGATTAAAGATGAGGTTCAGTTCGGCGCATTCCTCGCCGAGCACGCCTTCGACGACCGCCACGCCCTTGGCACGCAGGAGCTCGAGGCCATGGCCGGCGTGGGCCGGATTCGGATCACGGGCGCCCACGACCACGGTGCGGATACCAGAAGCCAGGATCGCATCCACGCAAGGCGGCGTACGCCCGTGCGTGCAGCAAGGCTCCAACGTGACGTGCAGGACCGCGTCGGCGGCGGGCTTACGGCCCAAGGCGCGCAGGGCCATGACCTCGGCATGCGGATCGCCGGCCTTGGCGTGGAAGCCTTCGGCGACGATCCGGTCGCCTTCGGTGATGACCGCCCCCACCATCGGGTTCGGGTGCGTGCGTCCCCAAGCCTGACGGGCGAGCTCGAGGGCTCGCCGCATCGGAGGCTCGGAAGCGGGGACGGACACGATCAGCGATTGCGCTTACGCGAGACCGCGGCCGCCTTGGCGCTGCCAGGGGTCAGCTGCGGTTCGGAGTAGTAACGGAAACCTTCGAGCTTACGGCGCTCGATGGTGCGGCCGAGGAGGACTTCGATCTGCTGCAGGTGGTGCATCTCGTCCGGCGAGTAGAGCGTGAAGGCTTCGCCTTCGGCGGAAGCGCGGCCGGTGCGGCCGATGCGGTGGACGTAGTCCTCGGCGTGCTCGGGCACGTTGTAATTGATGACGTGCGTCACGCCGCGGATGTCGAGGCCGCGCGAGGCGATGTCGGTCGCCACCATGATGCTGAACTTGCCCGACTTGAAACCAGCGAGCGCGGCGGCGCGTTCGGATTGCGAACGATCGGCGTGCATCGTGGCGACGGGCGTGCCGTGGCCTTCGATCCATTCGGCGATACGGTCGGCGTCGCGCTTGGTGCGGGTGAAGACGATGACGGACTTATAGCCGCTTTTGTTGAGCAGGGACAGCAGCAGGTCGTACTTCTGGAAGATGTCGACCGGGTAGATCGCGTGTTCGACCGTGTCGGCGGCGCCGAGGCCGGTGCGGACGTCGACGGTCACCGGATCGCGGAGGGCCCAGCCGGCGATGCGGCCGATGGCGTCGGAGATCGTGGCGGAGAAGAGCAGCGTCTGGCGCTCCTTCGGGCAGTAGTTGACGATGCGGGTGACGTCCTCGATGAAGCCCATGTCGAGCATGCGGTCGACTTCGTCCATGATCAGCATCTGGATGGACTTCAGATCGAGGATCTTCTGCTCATGCAGGTCGAGGAGGCGACCCGGGGTGGCGATGACGACGTCGACGCCTTCCTCGAGCGCCTTGACCTGGGCGCCGTAACCCACGCCGCCGTAGAGGAGCGCGGTGCGGGTGCCGAAGTGCTTGCCGTATTTCTGGAAGTTCTCGTCGACCTGGACGGCGAGTTCGCGCGTCGGCACGAGCACGAGGCAGCGGGGCTTGCCGGCGGCGGGACCGAGCAGGGAAAGCGTCGGGAGAGCGAAGGCGGCGGTCTTGCCGGTGCCGGTCTGGGCGGCGCCGATGAGATCCTTGCGGGCCATGATGACGGGGATCGCCTGAGCCTGGATGGGGGTCGGCGTCACATAGCCGTGTTCGGCTAAGGAGCGCAGGACTGGCTCGGGCAGACCGAGGTCGGAAAACGTAGACATAAAGTTGAGTTAGAAAGCGATACGCGGGGGCAAAGGGAAAGGATAAAGGGAGGAAAACTCGGCTGAGAAGCCAAACCAACGCCTAGGCACGGCTTTTGCCCGCCTTCGGGTCCGGGTTTGACAATCCCACCGAGATTCCCTGCATAGGACTTCCTTCCTCTCGAGGAGGGACGCACGGTGGTTGTAGCTCAGTTGGTTAGAGCACTGGTTTGTGGTACCAGGGGTCGGGGGTTCAAGTCCCCTCAATCACCCCACTTTGCAAGAGCCTCGGAGCAATCCGGGGCTCTTCTCTTTTAGCCACCGGCCTGCCTAGCCCTGTCCTTAGCCCTGTCCCTATCCCTAGTTCTTTCCCTAGCCCTGGGCTCAGCCGTGGGCGCCCTTGGACTTGAAGTAGGCCTCGATGGTATCGCGAATGGCTTTCTCGAAGACGTCGTCCTTGGCCTTGATCTCGGCGTCGATGGTCGGCTCCCCGACCTGGGCGCCGCGGCGGAACCACTTCTCTCCGCTGAAGGAGAAGTGCTGGCCGTAGTAACTGGCGTAGGTGACGTGGAATTTATAACCCGACGGATAGTTGGTCAGGAAGACCGAGGCCTTGGCCACCGGGTAGTCGGGCATCACTTTCACCAACGCTTTACGCACCTCGGCGGTCACCTCCTTCGAGTCGCACTTAATCTTGTTATCCATGAAGCGCGCGTCGTCGAACTCGACGTCCATCGGGAAGAACACGCCGGACTTCATGCCGTGGAACGCGGTGCCGGGGACGCCGAAGTAAAGCAGCGCGGCCGAGACGGCGGTGACAGCGATCAGCGAGCCCATGACGGCCAGCGGATGCATCGGCTTCTTCAGTTCGACGGAACACATGGGCGAAAGAGATAGATAGCCCTCGCCCCGAATCAATCAGATTGGGGCCAGGGCCGGCGGCTTACTTCAGCGTCTGGAGGTAGGCCTTCACGTCCTCGAGCTCCTGCGGCTTGAGGATCAGGCCCATCGGGGGCATCGGGGAGACGCCGAGCTTCTCGAAGCCCTTCGCGAGGACCTTGTTGGGCTCGACCAGGGATTCGTGGATG
>CAXNHL010000113.1:0-4531 GCA_964202105.1 Opitutales bacterium
ACCGAGATGAACCTCATGTCCCGCGGCGACTACCCGACGGCCATCGGTGAGACCCTCTTCGTCACCGGAGATTTTGCCGGCTTCATGCCCGGAGCCGACGCGGCCACGCTCTCGCCTCGCAAGGGCTTCGGGCCGCTGCCGGCAGACCAAGCGCGCTTCCAGGGGTTCCATAACGCCGGTCGCTCGGTGGTCGTCCGCTGGAATGTAGGTGGTACGGCGGTCGACGAGGCCGCCGAGGTCGTCACGGCCAACGAAGTCCAGTTCGTCGTCCGCACCCTTGAGGTCGCTCCTTCGGCGAAGGGCCTCACGGTGATGCTCGGTAAGTCAGCTGATGCCCCGCGCATCGTCACGCTCGGAGCCACCAAGGTCGAAACAATCGACGGTCACGCCGTGGCCCGCATCGCTGCCGCGAGCGAAGTCACCTCTGTCCGCATCGCGTATCTCCCTTCCGGAGTCCCGCTGCCTCAGTCTTTCGACACCGATCTGCCGTCCAAGCTGCTCAAGGTCACCAAGACCCTGTGGCCTGAGGTCGTCGAGACGTCCGGCAAGCTTTCGGAGAAGGCCGGCGAGCCTTACGTCGTCGACGACGTCAGCCTGCCCGTGACCAATCCTTGGAAGGCACCGATGTTCACCTCGGCCTTCGACTTCCTGCCGGATGGTCGTGCCGTGATCGCCACTTTCCACGGCGACGTCCTCGTGGCCTCGGGCATCGACGACAGACTCGCCAAGGTCACCTGGCGTCGCTTCGCCGCCGGCCTCTATCATCCGCTCGGCCTCAAGGTCGTGAACGGCGAGGTCCTGGTCACCTGCCGCGACGGCCTCTGGAAGCTCCGCGACACGGACGGCGACGGTGAGGCGGACCGCTACGATGTGTTCAATTTCGAACTGCAGACCACGAAGAACTTCCATGAGTTCGTCTTCGACCTGCAGGCTGACGCCATAGGCAACCTCTACTTCATCAAGGCCGGCCCCGTCCGCAAAGGCGGCCGCGGGTTCGACGAGATCTGCGACCATCACGGCGCGCTCTTCAAGGTCTCGCCCGACGGCAAGAAGTTCGAGGTCTTCGCGACCGGTTTCCGCGCCCCGAATGGCATCGGCATGAGCCCGACTGGTCAGATCACTACCGGGGACAACGAAGGCACGTGGACGCCCATGTGCCGCCTCAACTGGGTCAAGCAGGGTGGCTTCTACGGCGTGGTCGACCTCGCGCATCGCACGACGGCCCCGACGGACTACGATCGACCGCTCTGCTGGTTCCCCAAGGAAATCGACAACTCCAGCGGCGGCCAAGTCTGGGTGACCTCGGACAAGTTCGGCCCTTGGAAGGACCGACTCCTGCACCTCAGCTACGGCACCTGCTCGCTCTACGGCGTCCTCCCGCAGGAAGTGACCTTCAACGGCCAGCCCCAGATGCAGGGTGGCGTGACCCGTTTCAACGTCGACTTCGGCAGCGGCGCCATGCGTGCACGTTTCAATCCCAAGGACGGACAACTTTACGTGACCGGACTCCGCGGCTGGCAGACCACCGCGACCCAGAACGGCTGCTTCCAGCGCGTCCGCTATACCGGAGTCGCCGCCCGCATGCCGATCGCGCTGGCCGCGACCAAGCAGGGCGTACGCGTCGACTTTACTTGCGAACTCGATGCTCAGGCCGCGGCTGACGCCGGGAACTGGAATCTTGAGGCCTGGAACTATGTCTGGTCCTCGGCCTATGGTTCGCCGGAGATCTCCACCACCGAGACCAAGGTCGCCGCGACCGAGCTAGGCAACGACGGCCGTCTCCAATTCAGCAAAGCGCAGATGGCTGAGCGTAAGCACGACACGCTGGTCGTGAAGTCCGCGACCTTGTCCGCTGACCGCAGGTCCGTCTTCCTCACGATTCCTGACCTCCGTCCGGCCATGCAGATGCAGCTCAAGTATGAGCTCAAGTCCGCCGACGGCGCCGAACTACGCGGTCAAGTGATCAACACCATCCACGCTTTGGCGGAGTGAGTGGTGCTTAGCTGCGGAAGCGCATGATCCGTCGGTATTCCGCGGGGGTCATGTTCTCGGAGCGGCGGAAGGCGGCGAAGAAGGAGTTCAGGTTTGGGTAGCCGCAACGGTGGGCGATCGCCTCGATCTTCTCGGAAGATCCTGCGAGCAGCCGTTTGGCTGAGTCGATGCGGACGGTGCGCAGTCGGTCGCCCGGCGTGCAGCCTACGTGTTTCACGAAGGCCTGGCGGAGTCCGCGTTCGGACATATGGGCGATGGCGGCCAGTTCCTTGACGCCGAGCGGGCCGGCGAAGTGGTCGGTGATGTGATGGAGGGCTCGCACGACGCCTTCATGGCCCGTGGCCAGGATGTCGCTGCTCATGCGCGTGATCACGCCGGCGGGCGGGATGCGGATCGGTTCGGGCGGGGGCGTCTCGCCGCGCATCAGGCGGTCAAGAAGTTCGGCACCGCGGTAGCCTTGCTCTTCGAGGTTGGTATCGACGCCCGATACGTATTTCTTGATCGCGCCGACCGAGAGCAGGTAGTCGTCTATGCCCACGATCGCCACCTGCGTGGGTACATGCAGGCCGGCCTCTTCGCAGAGCTCACGGACCTCGACGGCGAGGGTGCCGTTGGCGGCGAAGACCGCCAAGGGCTTCGGCGCGGCCTTAAGGCGGGTCAGCAGCCAGGCTCGGCGGCGCTGCCACTCGTCCCGGGCGTCGGCCTTCTTGCCGGTGTTGTTCCAGCGCAGGTGTTCGCACGGGAGGCCGCGTCGGCGAAGGGCCTCCATGAAGGCCTGACCGCGTTCCACCTGCGACCAGTTCTCGGTGTCGCTGAAGAAGCAGAAGTTTCCCATCCCACGTTCGATGAAATGTTCCGCCGCGATCTCACCGGTCTTGGCGTGGTCTTGGACGACGTGGGCGAACGGGGTGCCACGGCGACGTAGGGAGAAGTCGACCGTCGGCTTGTCGGCCTTCAGTACGAAGTCCGCTAGGTCGTCCCCGGCGCCGAGCCAGGCGAGGACACCGTCGCCGTTCCAACCCCAAGGGATTACCTTCTCGTGGATGATGCTGTGCGACGCCAGATGCCAGCGGTGCTCGGAAGCGTAAGTGGCGATGCCTTGGAGCAGGCGATGATCATACCAGCCAAGGGCGAGAAGCACGTTCCGGGGTCGTTTCATGGCTTGGGGCAGCTGATCGAAGCGGTGGGTTTATAAATCGGCACAAGCGGGCGTCGGTTCGGTCGATGTGCGTATACGGATACTTTAGGCGGAATCCCCATTGTTTAATGGGCTATGACGAAATCATGAGCCACCGCCAGCGGCGTGCAATCGCCGATAACTGCAGGAACTATCCGAATATCGGCATACTAGCCGAATCCCTCCCTCTTAGCCGTCCTTGCGGGCGTCGAGGTCCATCCAGCGAGCGAGAGCCTCGGCGTGCTCGGCTTCCGCGGCATGGAGGCGCTTCTGGAGAGCGGCCGCCTTGGCGCCGCCGTCCTTGTAGATCTCCGGGTCGCCGAGCTGGACGCTGATCTGGGCTTGTTCGGCTTCGAGCTGTTCGATCTTGCCGGGCAGCGTTTCCAGTTCCTTGCGTTCCTTATTGTTGAGCTTCGCACCGGCCTGGGCCGGGGCGGAAGATTTCGCGGCGGCGGGTTTGGCGGCCGTGCCGATCGCCGCCGTGCGCTTCGCCACGGCGATACGGGCCAGTTCGTTGCGCCAGTCGGTATAGCCGCCGGCGTGTTCGGTCACGATACCATCGCCTTCGAAGACCAGTGTGCTGGTCACGACGTTGTCGAGGAAGGCGCGGTCGTGGGAGACCATGATCAGCGTGCCCGCGTAATCCACCAGGATGTCTTCGAGGACGTCGAGCGTCTCGGCGTCGAGGTCGTTGGTCGGTTCGTCGAGCACGAGCACGTTGGCCGGCTTGGTGAAGAGGCGGGCGAGCAGGAGTCGGTTGCGTTCTCCGCCGGAGAGCACCTTGGCCTTAGAGCGGGCGCGGGAGGGGTCGAAAAGGAAGTCCTGCAGGTAACTGATCACGTGGCGCGAGCGGCCCTGGACCGTGACCGTATCGCTGTCGCCGGCGAGGTTCTCGGCGACCGTCTTGTTGTCGTCGATCTGGTCGCGCATCTGGTCGAAGTAGATGACTTCCATCTTCGTGCCGAACTTCAGGTCACCGGAAGTCGGCGCCAGCTGGCCGAGGAGCATCTTGACCAAGGTCGTCTTGCCGGCGCCGTTCGGGCCGATCAGGCCGACCTTGTCGCCGCGGTTGAGGACGAAACTGAAGTCCCGGATCAGGGGGGTGCCCGAGGGGTAGGCGAAGGCGATGTTCTCGGCTTCGACGACGCGGACGCCGGAGCGCTCGGCTTCGCTGATCTCCATCTTGGCGGAACCGGCGACGGAGCGCAAAGCACCGCGTTGGGCGCGCATCTTAATAAGCGCCTCCATGCGGGCGTTGGATTTCGTGCGGCGGGCGCCGGGGCTGCGGCGGGACCAGGCTTCTTCCTGACCGAGCTTCTTATCGAAGGCGGCGCGCTGGCGTTCCTCGGCGACGAAGAGCTC
>CAXNHL010000114.1:0-4498 GCA_964202105.1 Opitutales bacterium
GCGTTCGCGGCCTGCCACGGCTTCCCGGTCGTCTTCAAGCCCGAGGTCGCCGAGGACGGCGCGGGGCTGCGTTTCGTGCACACCCAGGAGCAGCTCGAACGCCTCGTCCGCGGGGCGCAGGAAGATTTCCTGCTCCAGAAGTTCATTCCAGGCTTCGAGTTCGAAGTCGTCTGGCGGCGTAACCCCGGCAAGGACGACGGTCGCATCATGGCCTTGGTGCATAAGCATGACGTCACCGTGCGCGGCGACGGCGAGCAGACGCTCGAGGAGCTGATCTGGCTCGACGAAGTCGCCGTCTCCCGAGCGAACCTTTTCCTACGTTGCCACGCGCGCGACCTCAACCGCGTCATCCCTGCGGGCCAGAAGGTGACCCTCAATCTCACCGGCAGCTACGGCCACGGCGCGCGCTGCCGTCATCGCGCCGACCTCACGACCGTCGAGCTCGACGCCGCCGTGACCCAGTTCGCCAAGCGTTTCCCTGGCTTGCATTTCGCCCGCTTCGACCTGCGCGCCACGTCGATGGAAGACCTCAAGGCCGGCCGCTTCATCGTCACCGAAGTCGGCGGCTGCTGCCACGTCTCGAGCCTCCTGCGCGACGAGTCGCTCCGCTTCTCGCGGTCCTACGCCGCCGTCTGGGGTCAGCTCAAGGCGTGCCTCGAAGCCGGCGCTTACAACCTACGCCAGAAGGTCCGTCCGGTGCCGGTCGAGGAGCTCATGGCCCGCTGGAGCCAGGCCCGCGGTCGTCACGACGAGTTCGCGGTCAGCGAAGAGCTCTGATTCAACCGCGCGCGGTGAAGGCGTGGCAGAGGGCCGCCGCCGCCGCGTCGGATTCGTCCAACGCCAGTTCCGCCGAGAGACCGAGCACGGAGCGGACCATGCGGCCGACCTGTTCCTTCTTGGCGGAGCCGTGGCCGGCGACCGCCAGCTTGATGCGTGTCGGCGCGTATTCGCCGACCTTGACGCCGAGACGCGCGAGCACGCTGAGGGCGGCGCCGCGAGAGGCGCCCATCGCCTGGGCGGTGCGGAAGTTCTGCACGTAGATCGTCTCTTCGATGGCCGCTTGCGTGACCTTGTGTTCGCGTGCCAAGGCTTCCACCGCGTCGGCGATGCGGCCGAGGCATTCGTAGGGCGCGAGCTTCGGGCCAAGTTTCACGGTGACGCTCGCGAGGAGGCGCATCGGTTCGACGCGTGCGTCGACGACCGCCAGGCCGGTGCCGCGTAGGGAAGGGTCGATGCCGAGGATCACGGCGCGGCAGCCACGCGCGGCGGCGGTCGGCGCGGCCTTGCGGGCGCGGGGCGCCGGAGTACCTGTCGGGGTCGACGCGACGCCACGGAGCTTGTCCGTCCAGAGCGAGCGCGATGATTTCCTGGCCATGGCGAAACGATGCTCGGTCGTGACCTGATTTCGACAGCAAAAGCGGCGGCGATGGATTGCCAAGGCCGGCGCGCTCCCTAGCGTCTCCCGATGCGCACCTCGCTGCTCCTCGCCAGCCTCGTCTGGGCTGCGGTCGGCACGTGCGCCGAGCCCGCGGTGCAGCGTCGCGAGACGGCGGAGGGGCCCGCGTTGGCCTTGCGCGCCAGCGGTAAGCTGGACCCGAAGCTCGTCCCGGAATGTTCGGCGCTCTTCCCCAGCCGCCGGCAGCCCGGCGTCTTCTGGACCTTATCCGACTCGGGGGCCAAGCCGGTGCTCGTCCCCGTGCGGGCGGACGGCTCGAAGGTCTTCACCGCCAAAGGTTACGCCCAAGGCGTGGCGCTGGCCGGCGCGACGAACGTCGACTGGGAGGCCCTCGCCGGCGACGACGAAGGCAACCTGATCGTCGGTGACGTCGGCAACAACGTCTCGCGGCGCAAGGAGCTCGCCTTCTACCTCTGCGCGGAGCCAGCGCCTGAAGCGGCCTCGGTCCCAGCGCGCAAGATCACTTTCGCCTGGCCCGATCAGACGGCCTTTCCTGACCCCGAACTCGCCCATGACTGCGAAGCGATGTTCCTCCTGCGCGGGAAGCTCTATCTGCTCACCAAGCACCGACGCGACACCCTCACCGATCTCTGGCGCGCGGACCTCCCTGCGACCGGCGAGCGGGCGACGCTGACCAAAGTCGCGCGCTTTGACATCGGCGGGATGGTCACGGACGCATGCCTTTCGCCCGACCGTACGCGCCTGGCCGTGCTGACTTATCGTAATGTCTGGGTCTTCGACCTACCGGCGACCGGCGAGGATTTCTTCCGCGGACGCGCGATCCAGGCCACGCTTTCGCCGCCGGTGCTCTCCTTTCAGCTCGAAGGTTGCGCGTGGGTAGATTCATCGAACCTGCTCTTAGGTTCGGAGCAGGGCGACCTGTTCCGCGTCTCGCTCGGCGAGCTCCGCGAGGTCAAGTGACCCTGTAAAACAAGAAGACCGGCGGCCTTACGGCGCCGGTCTTCGGGGCGAGGGTTATCGGGTCGCTCAGAGCGCCTTGGCGGCGGCGACGACGGCTTCCTTCGTGATGCCGAGTTCCTTCATGACCACGTCGCCCGGGGCGGAGAGGCCGAAGGTGTCGGTGCCAAGGGCCTTGCCGGCGGTGCCGACGTAGCGTCCCCACGAGAGGGTCACGCCCGCTTCGATGCTGACGCGCTTCGTGCAGGCCGCGGGGAGGACTTCTTCCTGGTAGGCCTTCGGCTGACGCGCGAAGACTTCCATCGAAGGCATCGAGACCACGCGGACGCTGGCGCCGAGTTCTTCACCGGCCGCTAGGGCGAGCGAGAGTTCGCTGCCCGTGCCGATGATGATGTGGGTGAGGGGAGCGGTCTCCTTGCGGAGCACGTAGCCGCCCTTGAGCACGCCCTGACGGCGCGTGGCGACCGGGACGGCGTCGAGGGAGGGGACGTTCTGGCGGGAGAGGATCAGCGCGACCGGACCGTCCTTGCGGGCGACGGCATGGGCGAAGGCCGCGGCGGTTTCTTCGGCGTCGCCCGGGCGGACCACGTCGAGGTTCGGGATGCAGCGCAGGGCGCTCACGGTCTCGACCGGCTGGTGGGTCGGGCCGTCTTCGCCGACGCCGACGGAGTCGTGCGTGAAGATATAGAAGGCCTGCAGCTTCGCGAGGGCGGCCACGCGGATCGACGGGCGGAGGTAGTCGGAGAACGTCAGGAACGTCGCGCCGGAACCCTTGAAGATGCCGTGGTAGGCCATGCCGTTGAGGATGGCGCCCATCACGTGCTCACGGATGCCGAAGTAGAGGTTGCGGCCGGCCGGGGTCGCGATGTCGAAGTCGCCGGCGTCCTTGATGTAGTTCTTGGTCGAGCCGTGAAGGTCGGCCGAACCGGAGAGCACGAGCGGCGAAGCCTTCGCGACGGCGTTGATGCAGGTCTCGCCGGAGACGCGGGTCGCGAGCGAGTTCTTGCCGAACTCCGGGATGGCGGCGAGGAGGGACTGGACGTCGCCGTGGTCGCCCTTCTGGGCCTTGGCGAGGATGGCGGCCTTCTCGGGGTTGGCCTTGGACCAAGCGGCGAAGGTCTGCTGCCAAGCGGCGTGCGCGGCGGCCTGCTGGACCTTGCGGGCGGCGAAGAAGGCGCGGGTCTCGGGGGAGACGAAGAACTTCTCTTCCGGGAGGCCGAGGGCCTTGCGGGAGGCGTCGACGAACTTCACGCCGGCTTCGCCGTGGCCCTTGGAGGTGCCTTGGACTTCGGCGATGCCCTTGCCGATGACGGTCTTGCAGATGATCAGCTTCGGCTTGCCGTTCTTGCTCGCGCGGGCCTTGTCGAGGGCTTCGGCGATCGGGGCGAGCTCGTTGCCCTGGGCGACGTGGAAGACTTCCCAGTTGGCGGCCTCGTAGCGCTTGGCGGTGTCCTCATTCTGCGTCTTCGAGGCCATGGCGTCGAGGGTGACGTCATTGGAGTCGTAGAGCATGATGAGGTTATCGAGGCCGAAGCGGCCGGCGAAGGAAGCGGCTTCCTGCGAGATGCCTTCCTGGAGGCAACCGTCGCCGGCGAGGCCGACCACCAGGTGGTCGAAGATCTTATGTTCAGCGGTGTTGAAGTGGGCGGCGGCCATCTTGGCGGCGACGGCCATGCCGACGATGTTGCCGGTGCCTTGGCCGAGCGGGCCGGTGGTGGCTTCGACGCCGACGGTCTCGCCGAACTCGGGGTGGCCCGGGGTCTTGGAGTGGAGCTTACGGAAGTTCTTCACTTCCTGGAGCGGGATGTCGAAGCCGGCGAGGTGGATCCAGGCGTAGACGAACATCGAGCCGTGGCCGGCGGACAGGACGAAGCGGTCGCGGTTGATCCAGGAGGGCGCGGCGGGGTCGTGGCGGAGGAAGTTGCCGTAGAGCACGGAGCCGATTTCGGCGGCGCCGAGGGGCAGGCCGAGGTGACCGGAATGACAGGCGGCCACGGCGTCCATGGCGAGGCCGCGGGCTTCGGTGGCGGCGCGGGAAAGGTCGGCGGAGTTATTGAGCGACATAGGCCTTATGCGTAAGGCATAAATAGGAGGGGTTTCCAGCCTTGAATGAGCCTTTGAACC
>CAXNHL010000115.1:0-4463 GCA_964202105.1 Opitutales bacterium
CTGTCCTCCATTCAGATTCTTATATAAGCATATTGATTAGACTCATGGCCCCGGCTAGGTTTGGCGGATGGATAATAAGTGGTACGAGGCCAAGGTGCCCGAACTACAGGTCGGCGCCGAGGCGGGCGATCCGGACGCGATGTACCATCTGGCGTTGCGTTACCGTAAGGGCCGCGAGGTCCCGCAGGATTTGCTCCGGGCGGTCGACTGGCTCCTGCGCGCCGCCGACCTCGGCCATGCCCACGCCCAGTCGAGCATGGGCGTGCGTTACTACTACGGCGAGGGCGTCCCGAAGAACCACCGCCTGGCGCTGAAGTGGTACCTGGCTGGCGCCGCCAAGCGCGAGCCGGAGGCCCTCTTCAACGTCGGCGATCTGTTCGACGACTCGGACGAAATCCCCAAGAACCCGGTCGAGACTTGCGCGTGGATGTTGGTCGCGGCCGCTTACGGTTACCGGACGGCGCTCGATCGTGTCGACCCGCTGGTGAAGGAAATGTCCGCCGAGAATCTCGACCTGACCGCTCGCCGGGGCTCCCAGATCTATGCCCGCTGTGAGGCGGGTGAGTCGCTCGATCCGTCGGCGTCCTTCCGGGAAGCGAAGCCCCTGCCGCACGTGCCGTACGGCGAAAAGGAGACGCCGCCGACGCGGCTGTCCCTGCTCGTGGAGTTCGCCTACCGTTGCGATACGCAGCACGTCGATCACCTGCTGATGCGGGAGCTTATCGATGGAGAAACCCGCTTGTTCGTACTGGGCGACTATGCCGACGAGAACGACCCGACGGCTCCGCAGCCCGACCCCGGCAACAAGATGCTCCTCTTCCAATGCCGGGAGAAATTGGTGGATGGTTCTTACGCCCTGCTCGCCTACACGGATTACCAGAAGCTTTGCGCCTATCAGAAAGAGGGTCCTTGCCTCGAAACCCCCTCGAGAAGGCTCGTCGAGATGATGGACCAGCTCGGCACCATTCGCTTCATCGTCAACTCCGGCACGTCGGCCTGTTACTCGATGACCATCCGGGCCCCCTAGACAAAATCCCGCTTTTGGGCACACCCACTGTTATGAAGCAATTCCGACCGATCGAAACGTACGTGACGGGCGAGGGCGCGGGGCTCACGCCGGGCAAGGTGCGCCGGCTGTTCAGCTGTGAGCTGCAGCTCGGGCCGGGGCATGCCGAAGAGACGAACTTCATGGTGGGCCTGGAAGCCGAGGAGGAATACTTCGTCATCTGGAAAGAGACCGAGTGGGACATGGAAGCCGCCGGCGCGGTCGCCTGGACGCCGCGAGGCAATTTCACTGAGCCGGAAGTTTGGCGGCGACTGCTCGAGGCTTATCTGCGGGCGGCTAAGGACGAAGAAGGTTTCGACGGGTCCGAATTCACGTCGATCGTCACCTCGCCCCGCGGCCCGCTGCCGAAATCCGAGATCTGCGCCCTGATCGATAAGGTGTTCGGGTGATCTTTAGGCAGGGTGGCGATTAAGGTAGCGAAAAGGAGTTGGGCGGATTTGAATGACGGCGTCGGCGGCCGCGTCGGCGATCTTCTATGAACTATCTCCTCGTCGCGCTCACCCTCATCGTCTCGTTGGGTATCCTGAACGTCTGGGTGCTGCGACGCGACCGGAAGACCGCTTATCGCGGTCAGGCCGCGCAGACTTTGCGCGAGGAGTTCGCGGTGTATGGTCTCCCGGCCTGGATCTTCCCCGTGATCGGCGTGACGAAGGTCCTTTTGGCGACGGCTCTCCTCGCTTCCTTGCAGTTCTCCTTCTTGGGCAAGCCTGCGGCGATGGCCTTGGGCCTCATCATGCTCGTGGCCTTCGCCATGCACCTGAAGGTCAAGGATGCGGCGATCAAGTCCGTCCCGTCGCTCGCCGTGCTGGCGATGTGCGTCGGCATCATCCTGCTCTGACCCGGCTTCAGAAGCCGGCGACGCAGAGGTAAGCGTTGAGCGCCAGGTAGCCTGCCGCCGGCAGCATCTGTAGCACGGTATCCTTGATGCGCACGCGCACTCCCAGGGCGACCAGCATCATCAAGGCCAGTCCGCCTGCGGCGGTTTGGCCGATCCAAGGAAGGAAGAGGCCGGCGATCAGGCCGACGGCAGCCGCGCACTGGAGAGCCCCGACGAGCCGGCACTGGGCTTCAAGCCGATAGCGTCGGAATTCCGCTTGGAGGTAAGCCGAGAAGAAACAGCCCAAGCCATAGCCCAAGAAGGACCCGGCGGAGAAAAGGATGAGGGTGGTTTTCAAGGCGAGCGGGTAGAAGTATCACCCAAGGCCGTAGGCACAAGGTTTGCTTGGGAGGTTTGGTGAGAGGCGCGAGGTAGGGCTGACTGGCCCGGTCAGCCGAGAGGTCGAGCGGGCCGCTCGACCCTACCTAGAGGAAGGCGGATGCGATGTCATCGCATCCCTACCTCTTAATGCAGAGGTCCGGGAAGTCGGTGAAGAGGCCGTCGACTTTGGCTTCGGTGAAGAGCGCGGAGAGAAGTTCGTCGACGGAGGTGACGCACTTGGGGAGTTCGTCGGCGCGGAGGGTGTAGGGGTGCGACTTGAGGCCGGCTTTGCGGGCGCGGGCGGCGAGATCGGTGACTTGGCGTTCGGCGGGAGTCTTGCCGGCGACATAGCTGCTGATGGGTGGTCCGATGCCGTCGACGAGCTGGGCGAGCTCGGCTAGGCCGGCGTCGGTCTGCAGATACGTGAAGTCAGTCTCGCCGGGTCCCTTGCCTTTGCCGCCGAGGAGCATGATCAGTTTCCCTGACCACCCGAGCTCACCGCGCAGACGCTTGATCTCGGCATATTCGAAGCACTGGAGGTAGCAGGCCGAGTCCTTGGCGTCGTAGCCGTATTTCCGCAGGAGGGGCAGGACCGTCGCCGAGAGATCGCGGCCTTCTTTACGATGCCAGGCGGGAGCTTTGAGCTCGGGGTAGAGGCCGACGTTGCGTCCGGTCGAGCGATTCAGGGCTTGGATGAACTGGATCTCCTCTTCGAGCGTCACGACCTGGAACGAGCCCACGCCGACCGGGAAGCGCTTCGGAAAAGCGGCCTTACCCGTCTTCGGGTTGAAGCGCTCGGTGACGTTGAGTTGCTTCAGTTCAGCGACCGAGAAATCGAGCGCGTAGAAACGTCCGTCCGCACGCTGCCGACCCGGAAACTTCTTCGCGACATCGGTCGTGGTGTCGATGTGGGTATCGTGGAAGATGACCGGTACGCCGTCTTTGCTCAGGACTACGTCCTGTTCGAGGAAGTCGGCGCCTTGGCCGTACGCGAGGGCCTTGGCCGCGAGCGTGTGTTCCGGCAGATAACCGCTCGCCCCGCGATGCGCGATGATCAGCGGACGCGGTTCCGCCGCGGCGAGACCGCCGAGGGACAGGAGCAGTAGGGCGAGGAACCGGGGCATGGGTTATTTAAATGTGCAAAGGTACAAAAGTGCAAAGGTGAGATTAGGGGTAGGGGTCGGGATAGGGGTAGGGGTAGTCGAGGACGCGAGGGGGCAAGTGGGCATGGTGACAAGTGGGCAAGGGGGAGACATGAGAGGCACAGAGGCTCGGAGGCTCAGGAAGAGATAGTGCTAGATGATCGGTTGATCGGTTGGCTGGTTGGCAAGAGAGGCGCCCTAAGCCGTATGGATTGTCACAGGCGGATGGCGGTCTGGTGACAATAGATTGTGGATACATAAAACGCTTAAGAATTTCTTGAAGGCTCTTGTCCGCAGGCAATATCACGCCCGCCATGAAATCCCTACTCCCGCTCCTCCTCGTTGCTGCCGCCGCCCAAGCCCAGACCGCCACGGTCAAGGCTCCGGCCAGCAATCTCTCGCTCACCGTCGATAACTTCATGATCGCCCGCGACGTCGATGACTTCGACGGCATGTCCTACGGCATCAAGGCCAAGGTCTTGGATGACGTGCGCATGACCCTGGGTTTTGCCGATGCCACCTCCGATCGGTTCGACTTGGTTTCCGGCCTCAACGTGGAAGTCGGCGCCCGCCGTTTCAACGTGGGAGCCGAATATGATCTCCATACCGCCGACGGCGACGTCACGCTCTCCCTCGCTTACGGCCAGACCACCGGCCGGACCAAGGGCGGCTTCGCCGGCGAAGCCTTCCGCAACCAGCAGTTCGTCCTCGGAGCCAGTTATGCGCGCCCCCTGGGCGAAGGTTTCACCGCCATCCTCTCGGCGAAGAAGTTCCTCAGCGATTTCGATCCGGATGCGACCTTCTCCACCGCCCCGGCTCGCGCCGCCTTGGCTGACCGTTTCGACGGCTCGCCTTTCTCCGTCGGCCTGACCCTGGCTTACACGCCGGTGGAATATGTGACCATTCACCTGACCTACGCCACCGAGGATTCGGTGCTCGGTCTGGGCCGCGCCGACAACACGCTCAGCTTCGGTATTCGCGCGAACTTCTAAGTCAGGTTCGTACTTAGACCGCATATGCAGCCCGCCCGGTGAAAACCGTGCGGGCTTTCTTTTTC
>CAXNHL010000116.1:0-4440 GCA_964202105.1 Opitutales bacterium
GATAATCAGCTTTTTAGGGGACATATGAGGATTCAAAGGACGGCGGGACCTTAAGCAATCCACTAATCGCTTGCCAGCAGTGGGTTGAAAACGAGGAATGACGCGTGTTTACCCGCCTAATCACCCCCCTGCTCCTCTGCTTCACGGCCTTGCTTGCGGCCGCCACCCCGCCAAATGTCATCGTCATTCTCGTAGACGACATGGGACAAACCGACTTGTCCTGCTACGGCAGCCGATTCTACGAGACGCCCCACATCGACCAGCTGGCCAAGGATGGCGTCCGCTTCGCCAACGGCTACTCGGCCTGCACGGTATGCTCCCCCACCCGCGCCGCCCTGCTGACCGGCAAATATCCCGCCCGCCTGCATCTCACGGACTGGATCGCTGGCCATGACCGCCCGAAGGCGAAACTCAAGATCCCTGACTGGCAGAAATTCCTGCCCTTCGAAGAGATTACCTTGGCCGAACAATTCAAAGCCGCCGGCTACGCGACCGCGAGCATCGGCAAATGGCACCTGACTCCGGGACTGAAGGAAGGCGATGAAGCCTATTACCCGGAGAAACATGGCTTCGACCTCAACGTCGGCGGCTACGCGCGAGGCCAACCGCCCAGCTATCACGCACCCTACAAGATCCCGACGCTGACCGAAGGTCCCAAGGGCGAATTCCTCACCGACCGCGAGGCGGCCGAAGCGGTGAAGTTCATCGAAGCCAACAAAGAGAAGCCTTTCTTCCTCTACCTGCCGCACTACGCCGTGCACACGCCGCTCGGCGGCAAGCCGGACGTCATCGCCAAATACCAGGCTAAGGCCGCGAAGCTGCCGGACCTCAAGCAGAAGAACGCCACGTACGCCGCGCTCGTCGAGAGCGTCGACGACTCGGTCGGCACGATCCGCGCCGCGCTGAAGCGCCTGAAACTGGACGAGCAGACCATCATCGTCTTCACGGCCGACAACGGCGGCCTGCTGCCGGTCACCGACAACTCGCCGTTCCGCGTCGGCAAAGGCTCGGCCTACGAAGGCGGCGTGCGCGTCCCCCTCATCTTCCACGCCCCAGGCGTGACCAAGGCCGGCACGGTCGACACTACGCCGGCCATGACGATCGACCTCTATCCGACCGTCCTCGAACTCGCGGGCGTGAAGCCGCTGCAATCCCTCGTCGACGGCATCAGCCTCGCCCCGCTCCTGAAGTCCGGCGCCAAGCCCGACCGTGCGGAGATCTTCTGGCACTACCCGCACTACCACCCCGGAGGCGCCACCCCTTACAGCGCGGTCCGCAGCGGCGACTTCCGCTTGGTGCACTTCTACGAAGACGGTCGGGATGAACTCTACGACCTCGCCAATGACGTGGGCGAGACGAAGGACCTCGCCACCGCCCAGCCGGCGATGGCCAAGACCTTGCGCACCCGCCTCGACGCTTGGCTGAAGTCCGTCGACGCCCAGTTGCCGACGAAAAACGCGGCCTACGATCCGGCCGCCGACGCCAATCAGGGTAAGAAGAACGCCAAGGCGAAGAAGAAATGAGGGGCGCCCTCCTCGCGTTGCTTTTCGCCGGCCAAGCCTTCGCCGGCGAACCGTTGCCCGGATTGCCGACCTCGCCGCGGATCCTCTTCCAAGGCGACTCGATCACGGACGGCAACCGTGGGCGCGGGGCCGACCTCAACCACGTCCACGGCCACGGCTTCGTCTACCTTCTCGCCGCCCGGGTCGGCGCCGGAGCGCCGGAGCAGAACGTGACCTTCCTGAACCGAGGCGTCTCCGGCAACACGGTGCTCGACCTCGCCAAGCGCTGGCCCAAGGACACGCTGGAACTCAAGCCCGACGTGCTGAGCGTGATGATCGGTGTCAACGACAGCAGCAAGGGAGTGACTCCGGAAGTCTTCGAAAAGACCTATGATGATCTTCTGACCGCGGCCCGAGCCGCCAACCCGAAGCTCCGTCTCGTGCTCTGCGAGCCTTTCCTCGGGGCCACCGGCGCCGCGATCGATAAGTCTGCCGGCCGTCGTGAGCGCCTCGCCCTACTCGTGCCGGTCGTGCGCCGCCTCGCCGCCAAACACGGCGCGACGCTCGTGGATTTCCAGAAGGTCTTCGACGACGCCCAAAGCCGCGCCCCTTCGTCCTTCTGGATCTGGGACGGCGTGCACCCGACCACCGCCGGCCACCAACTGATGGCCGACGAATGGGAACGGGTCGTGCGCGCCAGTTGGCGCTGAGGCCTACTTGGCCGCCGGTGCCTTCTTGCCTTTACCCTTCGCGGCGTTCTTGCCGGCGGGAGGCGTGCGCTTCTTCACGCCGGTCGCATACTCGTCGTCCACATCCGGCACCTTGAGGTCGGCACGCAGTTTGGCGAGACGGGCCTCGAGGTCGGCCTGGACGGTCTCGTAACCTGGCTGACCGTAGAAGCTCTTCAGCTCCAGCGGGTCTTTCTCGCTGTCGAAGAGGTCGGTCTTGGTCTCGCCGTTGCCGTAGTAGCGCACGAGCTTGTAGCGGTCTGTGATGACGCCGTAGTGCGGGGCGACATGGTGCGGCTGCGGGTATTCGTAGTAGTGATAATAGAACTCCTTGCGCCAGTCGGCCGGAGTCTCACCCGCGAGAATCGGCTTCAGGCTGCGCCCCTGCATCTCGGCGGGCGAAGGCAGTCCGGCCATGTCGAGGAACGTCTGCGCGTAGTCGACGTTCGAGACCAGCGCCTTGCTCACGGAGCCGGGCTTGGTGACGCCGGGCCAGCGAACGAGCAAAGGCGTGCGCACGGATTCCTCGAAGATCCAGCGCTTGTCGAACCAACCGTGTTCACCGAGGTAGAAGCCTTGGTCGGAGGAATAGATCACGATGGTGTTCTCGGCGAGGCCTTCGTCCTCGAGGAACTTCAGCACGCGGCCGACGTTGTCATCCACCGCCTTCACGGTGGCGAGGTAGTCGTGCATGTAGCGCTGGTAGCGCCAGCGGACGAGGTCCTTGCCCTGCGGGTTGGCCTTACGGTAGGCCGCATTGCGCGGCTCGTAATAGGCGTCCCAGACGGCGGCCTGCTCGGCGTCGAGCTGCGGCGGGCGCTCCAGTTTGACGTCCTTGGGCGTGATGGTCTTCTCCAGAGTCATGTCGTTCTCCGCCACGGCCTTCGCCCGATCGGCGTAGTCGTCGAACAAAGTAGCCGGCTCCGGGTAGACGCGGTCCTTGTCGAAACCGAGGTCCTTGATGTTCGGCTCCCACTCGCGGTGCGGCGCCTTGTGCTGGAGCATGAGCATGAAGGGCTTCGACTTGTCGCGCTTGCGCACCCAGTCGAGCGAGAGGTCGGTGACGATGTCGGAGACGTAACCCTGCATCTTCACCATGCCTTGGGCGTTCTTCATCGGAGGGTTGTAGTAGACGCCCTGGCCGGGCAGCACCTGCCAGAAGTCGAAGCCGGTGGGATCACTGATGAGGTGCCACTTGCCGACGATGGCGGTCTGGTAGCCGGACTTCTGCAACAGCTTCGGGAAGGTGAGCTGCGTGCCGTCGAAGACGGAGTTCGAGTTGTTGAAGAAGCCGTTGAGGTGCGAGTATTTGCCGGTCAGGATGACGGCGCGGCTCGGACCGCAGATGGAATTGGTGACCAGAGCGCGATCGAAGCGCATACCTTCCTTGGCAAGGCGGTCGATGTTCGGGGTCTGGTTCAGCTTACGGGCGTCACCGTAGGCGCTGATCGCCTGATAGGCGTGGTCATCGGAGAAGATGAACACGATGTTGGGCTGCTTGGCCGGAGCGGCGGACAGGAGGCCGCCGACCAGACAGAGGAGAAGTGCCAGGAGTCGCATGGGGTATATGATGACAAATGAAGAAGTGAGCGCGTCGGTCAATCGGCAACCGCTATCGGTCAATCGGCATACGTTCACGATTGAAACCCTCCCTTCGCCCATCTGTCTCCATGGATGCGCCCGCTGCTTCTAGCCTGCCTTTGCCTTTCCCTGACGGCATTCGCCGCCCCCGACCCGACCCCCTACCCGGCCACGCGCAGCCCCAAGGGCCTCCAGGTCCAGATGGTTGCCGACGCCCTCGAGCTCGGGATCCATCACGCCAACCTGAATATCAGGCTCAACGCCCTGCTCTCTCCCGAAAAGGAAGCCAAGCCCGGGCAGCTCACCGCTTCGGCCGACGGCTTCACCTTCGCGATCAACCAGAAGACGGTCGAGGCGATGGACCGACAGATCAAGCCCCTGAGCGACAAGGGCGTCGTGGTCACGCTCATCGTCACCACCGTGCGCTCGCCCAATGAAGGCATCCGGAAGCTGACCATCCACCCGAAGGCCGACCCGATCAAAGGCATCACGATGGCCTCCGATACGGTCACCCCCGAAGGACGCGCCTGCTACAAGGCGCTCACCGAGTTCATCGCCCGGCGCTGGTCGGCCGCCGACGCCAAGCACGGACGCGTCTGGGGCTGGATCGTCAGCAATGAAGTAAACGC